>CAZAVR010000155.1:0-1788 GCA_964488435.1 uncultured Cytophagales bacterium
TTTACTTTCATTCGGAAAATGAAGCGACTTCAGGCAGCGATTAACTTTTTAAAGCTGTTGAGTGCTTTTTTGCTTTCCAGCGATTCGCGGCATGCACTTACAGCATCTTCAAAGGACAAATCCGGATCTGCACAATAGAGTGCCATTGCGGAATTCGCCAGTACCACTTCTTTCTGGGCCGGGGTGCATGTATTATTTAACACATTCATAAAAGTGCGCGCTGACTCTTCGACAGTATTTCCACCCGAAAGCTGGGAGGCAGTCAGGGTCGAAAGTCCAAGTTGAGCCGGTGTCAAAATCTGCTCCGAACCGGCAGAAATAATCTTAAAAGGCCCAGTTAAAGATACTTCGTCATATCCATCCAAGGCGTGGACGATCAGAAATTTCTTTTTCGATTGCTGGTAAAGATAGGCATAAAGTCTGGCTAATTCAAGGCTGAAAACACCCAGGAGTTGTTTCTGCGGAGAGGCCGGGTTGACCATAGGCCCCAGCATATTGAAAAAAGTTTTTATACCCAACTCTTTTCGTACAGGGCCCACATTCTTCAATGCCGGATGAAAAAGCGGCGCATGAAGAAAACATACGCCGGAATCGTCTATTTGCTTTCTCAACACATCGTAGTCATTTGAAAAAGACAACCCGAGGTGTTCCAGCACTGTGGAAGACCCGCAGGAGGAAGAGACGCCATGATTTCCGTGTTTGGCCACTTTCAGTCCGGCTCCTGCGATCACAAAGCATGAAAGTGTTGATATATTGAACGTATCTTTTCCGTCTCCACCTGTGCCGCAGACATCAATGGGATCGAATTCGGACAAATCTATGCGAAGACAAAGCTCCAGGAGGGCATCCCGGAAACCTTCCAGTTCCTCAACCGTAATGCTTCTCATGGCATAAACGGTGAGAAAGGCGGCAATTTCAGCGGAAGTAAAATCACCTTTACCAATTCGGGTCAACACATCCCTGGCCTGTTCTTTGGAGAGTACTTTGTAATCGAAAAGCTGATTCAGTATTTTTTTCATAATTCAACAATTTACTCAGATAATCCCTCTTTCATCATTATTTGCTGAAAAGCCAGTTTTGCAACAATAACTTTCCGTGTTCAGTGAGTACTGATTCGGGGTGAAACTGAAGCCCCTTTACATCATATTTCTTATGCGAAAGCCCCATGATCCGCCCTTCTTCGTCCACGGATGTGACGCTCATGCTGTCCGGAACCGTTTCCGGTATGACGGTCCACGAGTGGTATCTTCCCACATGAAACTCGCCGGGGAGGCCTTTGAACAGCCGTTCATCCGGATCTGTGACCCTGGTTTTATGACTTACACCATGGAGAACATCGGACATATTTTCAAGTTTGGCGCCAAAAACTTCGGCAATGCCCTGGTGTCCAAGGCAAATACCGAGGATACTTTTGGAGGCGGCGTATTGTTTCACTACTTCCATCATAATCCCAGCCTCGGAAGGGATGCCTGGTCCAGGTGAGAGCAGGATCCTGTCGTAGCGATCAACATCTTCCAGGGATATTTTATCATTTCTGAAGACAGAAACCTGGTCGTGAAGTTCACGCAGTATATAAACCAGGTTGTAGGTAAATGAATCGTAATTATCTAAGACCAGTATTTTCATAGAATTCTCTTGATTGGGCTATTGGATCAGATCTCTTCAGCGGCCTCAATGGCTTTTCGGAGTGCTGCCAGTTTGTTGTTGATTTCCTGAAGTTCGCTTTCGACATTTGATTTGGCGACGACACCCATTCCGGCTCTGTAGTAGAGAGTATTGTTTTTGCTC
>CAZAVR010000155.1:1825-8404 GCA_964488435.1 uncultured Cytophagales bacterium
GGCATGGTTAAAGTCTCCGTTGAAGTCCATAAAGCCGATGGCTCCCCCGTAAATGCTTCGGTTGGTGTTTTCCAGGCTGTCTATGATGGTCATGGCCATGTGTTTGGGAGCTCCTGACAGGGTTCCTGCGGGGAAGGTGTCGGCCACGAGCTGCAAGGGAGTGATCCCGGGTTTCATCTGGCCTGTTACTTTAGATACCAGGTGGATGACATGGGAGTAAAACTGCACCTGTTTATAGGTTTCGACTTTCACCGAATTACAGCTTCGGCTGAGGTCATTTCTGGCCAGGTCGACGAGCATAACATGTTCTGCGCTTTCTTTGGGGTCTTCTTTGAGAAGACCGGCAGATATGGTGTCGGCGGTATCATCACCCGTTCTTCGGAAAGTACCTGCTATAGGATGGATTTCGGCCTGTCTGTTTTTTATAAATATTTGTTTTTCGGGGGAAGATCCGAATATCTTATAATTTCCATAATCGAAATAGAAAAGGTAAGGTGACGGATTGATGGATCTCAGTGCCCTGTATACGTTAAAGTCGTCGCCTTTGTATTTACGGCTGAATCTGCGGGAGGGTACAATCTGGAAGACATCACCCCTGTGGCAGTGACTGATACATTTGTTAACTACGGCGCGCATTTCTTCATCAGTCACGTTGGATGTTTCGTCAGAAGTAACCTTAAAGTCATACGTTGGGTAGTTTCGGTTCCGGATGATGATCTCAAGTTGTTCGATTCCTTCGGTTATTCCGTTTTCTCCGTACTGGTGTTCAAAAATGTAAAGTTCGTCTTTGAAATGATTAATGGCGATGACGTAACGGTAAACCTGGTAGAAAATCTGATCTATATCGGTTTCGGGATCAGCCTCTTTGAGTTTAATATCTTCGAAATAGGCGACGGAGTCGTAGGTAATGTGACCGAAAAGGCCGTTGGTGATGAACGGAAATGACGCGGGCGCGGGTGTAAATCTGTCGGCAAACTCCTGAAGAGCCGGAATCGCATCCCTGTGGTTTTGTAAGACGAACGTATCAGAGCTACCGTCAGGAAATTTCTGCTCTACTTTCTGATTGTTGATCCGGAAATAGGCTACAGGATCGCAGCATATATAAGAGAAGGAATCAGAAGTACCGTGATAATCAGAACTTTCAAGCAGTATAGTATTGACAAACCGATCGCGGAGTTTCAGATAGATAGACACAGGTGTCAGTGTATCTGCCAACAGTTTTTTGTGCCTGGTTTGAATTGTAAATTTGTGCATTTAACCTGATTTTGAGTATCGACCAATGACTTGGCAAATTGAGTTAGCTGATGGAAATAAAAAAGCGGCTCGCTGTCGGATGAACAGCGAGCCGCTTTGGGTATGTATATTCGTTATACGACACTTACATAGGGCTTATGCGTTCATCCTTTCAGGGTAAACTTGCCACCACCATGATGTACAGTATATGTTGGACATTGTCTTTTTTGGAAAACGTAATATCGTACTTTTTTACAAAGATAGGAAAGTACTTTCAATTTTGGTAATTCCCAGCCAAAAATATCTCGTTTTTTTGCGATTAAGGAAAGGCTATTGTGCGGCAGTGTTTGGGTTTCAGGTTTTATTTTTTTAATTTGTTCTGCTATACCTCTGAAAATCAAATGATTTTGGCATCTGATTTCCCGGGGATGGATGTTTAACTACTCACACTAAATCATTCAAAAAATGAAACAGAAGGTAATTTCACTTCATCGGGCCTCTATGAGGTCGCCACTTCTGCCGAATCGTTTTCTGGGCAGGCTTACTTTGCGGGAATGGGCTGTTTTACTATTGGTTTCTGAGCAGAAGTCCGTTTATGAAATTGCGGATGAGCTTTGTATGGAGCCGAAAAGTGTCCATAACAACAAGAACAGGATCAGCAGGAAGTTGGGTTTGCAGGGTTTGGGGAAGCTTAATTTATTTGCCTGCCAGCATCGGGAGGTATTGCTGTATTGGTATGGTATTCTGATGCCGGGAAAGCGATTGGATAGCGAAGGTGCGGAGGAGGATACGTCCATGAAGTCCACCCTCCCGGACGACCGCAGGACTATGTCCAGGTAGAAGTATTACCCCAGTTTTTGAGGAGCTAAACCTCTTACTATGAGGTGATAATTTTTGGCTCTCTAAAATGGATCGTTTTATCTTTGTCATGTTATAACACACGCACTACATGGCGATCAGGTTTATTGCTGCCTGATCTGCTTACCGGTTCTCCGGCGGGGTGACAGCGCTTAGCCCTCCGGCGGAAGAAGGTTTTTCATGCGATTTTTTAGGATGGCGTATGATTTGGGTGTACGAAAGCGGGAGTGGCTTGCACCTGACTAATCATTTTTCACATGACTAAGAAAGATGCGATATTGATGATGGCATTAGTTGTGCCTTTAACGGTCTACGCGGGTTTGGTTATCATTTTTGATGCCGATCCATTGGTTTCACGACGTTGGGAGTTTGTATTTTGGTCAGGAGTAGCTATTGCGCTTTTTCTTGAACTGAAGTATATCCGAAAGGAAGGAATTTAGCGGGCGTCTTACTTTCAGTCTGCTGGAGCATTTTCCTCTTTGAATACAGCCCCCGGGAGGTAGCATGTTATATGCTTTATCACACAGAACTTTGTTACAAAACGCAAAAATTACGAAAATGAATACAGTTAAGTTGATAGGAAATGTAGGCCAGGACATTCTGGTAAAGGAATTTGAAGGAAGCAGGATGATTACGTTCAGTCTGGCGACTCATGAATCCTACATAAACAAGAACAAGGAGAATGTCAGGAATACCTCCTGGCATACCATTACTGCATGGGGGAAGCTGGCGGATTTGTGTGGAGAGGTGGTATCCAAAGGAAAGCTGATCGTGGTGGAGGGGCGACTGAACTATCGTCAGTTTCAGAATAAGGAGAATCAGACCGTGAAGGTAGCCGAGATTGTAGCCAGCCATGTCGGGGAAGTCAGCAGAAAAAGTGAGGTTGCCTGAATGCTGAAGCATGTTAAGTTTCGGCCTGTCCAAGAGTGGCCTGACATAGCCTGACCTCTGCTTCGGATTCAGCGGGCGGGTGGCGATGCGATACGTAGCGACTATCGTCGCCTGCCCCCAACCTGAATCACCTTCGTAAGGGCGCAGGGAGGGGTGGTGACCGCGGCCCCGTTCATCTCGCCGGCAGGCAGGAATGATAGGAATGATCTGTTTCTCCGGATACTAAATAGTGTCGTCTTCAGGCGGAAGATTACGTACTGAAGCGTTTACATGTTTATAATCTTTGAAAGACTCGAGCATTTTTTTATTAGGTTCCGGGAGCGTCATGTCTATCTTCCAGCTGATACCGGCGGCAAGCTGAATCATCATGAAATGAAGTTGATTCGTGGCGATTCGTGGCAGGTCACTTTGCAGGGCTTTTTCATTCATGGCATGCTTGGCCTCGGTAAGGATATTGGTATAGTCCTCGCTCTGGAAGCGATTGATCCAGCCTTGTTCAATGTCGTAAAATTTATAGTCTGTATCCATCGAAAGTACTTCAGGTTCGGGAAAATATTCAATCACGAGTTTTCGATCGCGGGTATCTGTCCGATACCGTAACTTACTAAAATCATAGCCGACCAGCACTTTGGCTTTAGAAATAATAAGGGCTTTTTTCTTGTCGTTAAAAAGCTGCCACAAGCGTTTGTCGTCCTGGTAATTATAGATTTCGGTGAAGTACCCCTCCGCCATGACCACTTTGAACACTTTTTCTATCCGCTCGAGTAACAGGGTCACATCCTTCTCCGGTTGTTTCCGGGTTCGTTTCCTGTCCAGCATGTAAAATGCAGCTATTCCGGCTCCTGTTCCCAGGAGTATCATGAGCAGAAAAAAGAAAAGTGTATTCCCCTCCCGGACGACCGCAGGACTATGTCCAGGTAGAAGTATTACCCCAGTTTTTGAGGAGCTAAACCTCTTACTATGAGGTGATAATTTTTGGCTCTCTAAAATGGATCGTTTTATCTTTGTCATGTTATAACACACGCACTACATGGCGATCAGGTTTATTGCTGCCTGATCTGCTTACCGGTTCTCCGGCGGGGTGACAGCGCTTAGCCCTCCGGCGGAAGAAGGTTTTTCATGCGATTTTTTAGGATGGCGTATGATTTGGGTGTACGAAAGCGGGAGTGGCTTGCACCTGACTAATCATTTTTCACATGACTAAGAAAGATGCGATATTGATGATGGCATTAGTTGTGCCTTTAACGGTCTACGCGGGTTTGGTTATCATTTTTGATGCCGATCCATTGGTTTCACGACGTTGGGAGTTTGTATTTTGGTCAGGAGTAGCTATTGCGCTTTTTCTTGAACTGAAGTATATCCGAAAGGAAGGAATTTAGCGGGCGTCTTACTTTCAGTCTGCTGGAGCATTTTCCTCTTTGAATACAGCCCCCGGGAGGTAGCATGTTATATGCTTTATCACACAGAACTTTGTTACAAAACGCAAAAATTACGAAAATGAATACAGTTAAGTTGATAGGAAATGTAGGCCAGGACATTCTGGTAAAGGAATTTGAAGGAAGCAGGATGATTACGTTCAGTCTGGCGACTCATGAATCCTACATAAACAAGAACAAGGAGAATGTCAGGAATACCTCCTGGCATACCATTACTGCATGGGGGAAGCTGGCGGATTTGTGTGGAGAGGTGGTATCCAAAGGAAAGCTGATCGTGGTGGAGGGGCGACTGAACTATCGTCAGTTTCAGAATAAGGAGAATCAGACCGTGAAGGTAGCCGAGATTGTAGCCAGCCATGTCGGGGAAGTCAGCAGAAAAAGTGAGGTTGCCTGAATGCTGAAGCATGTTAAGTTTCGGCCTGTCCAAGAGTGGCCTGACATAGCCTGACCTCTGCTTCGGATTCAGCGGGCGGGTGGCGATGCGATACGTAGCGACTATCGTCGCCTGCCCCCAACCTGAATCACCTTCGTAAGGGCGCAGGGAGGGGTGGTGACCGCGGCCCCGTTCATCTCGCCGGCAGGCAGGAATGATAGGAATGATCTGTTTCTCCGGATACTAAATAGTGTCGTCTTCAGGCGGAAGATTACGTACTGAAGCGTTTACATGTTTATAATCTTTGAAAGACTCGAGCATTTTTTTATTAGGTTCCGGGAGCGTCATGTCTATCTTCCAGCTGATACCGGCGGCAAGCTGAATCATCATGAAATGAAGTTGATTCGTGGCGATTCGTGGCAGGTCACTTTGCAGGGCTTTTTCATTCATGGCATGCTTGGCCTCGGTAAGGATATTGGTATAGTCCTCGCTCTGGAAGCGATTGATCCAGCCTTGTTCAATGTCGTAAAATTTATAGTCTGTATCCATCGAAAGTACTTCAGGTTCGGGAAAATATTCAATCACGAGTTTTCGATCGCGGGTATCTGTCCGATACCGTAACTTACTAAAATCATAGCCGACCAGCACTTTGGCTTTAGAAATAATAAGGGCTTTTTTCTTGTCGTTAAAAAGCTGCCACAAGCGTTTGTCGTCCTGGTAATTATAGATTTCGGTGAAGTACCCCTCCGCCATGACCACTTTGAACACTTTTTCTATCCGCTCGAGTAACAGGGTCACATCCTTCTCCGGTTGTTTCCGGGTTCGTTTCCTGTCCAGCATGTAAAATGCAGCTATTCCGGCTCCTGTTCCCAGGAGTATCATGAGCAGAAAAAAGAAAAGTGTATTCCCCTCCATAATGTCTATTTTTACAAAATTAACGGTTTATAATGAGAGTAGGCCGAAAAAATAAAAGTCATTCACTTTTGCAATTGGGTTCGTTTTGTCAGATACCAGGTTTCTAGTCATTGTCGCGGGTCCTACAGCCGTAGGTAAAACAGCGTTGTCAGTTCGTTTGGCGGAGGAGTTACAGACGGAGATCATTTCGGCGGATTCACGGCAGTTTTTCAGAGAGCTGAATATTGGAACAGCCAAGCCCACAATGGAGGAGCTGAGGCGTGTACCTCATCATTTTGTGGATTCGCATTCTATACAGGAAAGCTATAGTGCCGGTGATTTTGAAAGGGATGCGCTGAAATTACTCGACAGGCTTTTTCAGGATAAGCGCGTGGTAGTGATGACGGGGGGCTCAGGTCTTTACATCAAAGCAGTGTGTGAAGGTCTGGATGATCTTCCCCAGCCCCGGCCCGGGTTGAGAGAAGATATCATGGAGAAACTTCAAAACGGTGGTTTGCTGTCGCTGCAGGAGAAACTCAAGCAGCTGGATCCTGTTTTTGCCGCCTCTGCAGAGATTCACAATCCGCAGCGAGTGGCCCGCGCGCTGGAGGTGTATTATACGAGCGGGAAGCCGATATCATCTTTTCAACAACGGAAGAAGACGGCGCGTCCGTTTCATCAGATTATGGTAGCATTGGAGAGAGACCGTGAAGAGCTGTACCAGAGAATTAACCTGCGGATGGATCAGATGCTGGCTGCAGGACTTATTGAAGAGGCAAAAAGTGTAGAAGCCTATCGTGGCCATCATGCTTTGCAAACCGTAGGATACAAGGAAGTCTACGGTTTTCTGGACCATCTTTATAGTGAAGAGGAAATGGTCAGATTACTGAAACA
>CAZAVR010000156.1:0-846 GCA_964488435.1 uncultured Cytophagales bacterium
TTATTGATTTCAACCTTATCTGCAACAATCATGGCTGAATTGTACTGGTCTTTCATCTGCAGGAGATACGCTTCCGCGTCCGATCTGTACATAAAGTCGCCCACTTTGACCCTGTAGGACGGTTGCACATACGTGACATAAGGCATCAGGTTGGGGAAGTTCTGGTAAATATACGCCTTGGCTCCGTCTGCCTGACTTCTCACATTTCCGGAATAGATTTGTATTCTGAAGCCGGAAATGTACCGGATGAGTTTGTTTTGCCTGGCCAATGTATCAAGTGCGGCTCCCAATGGAATATTGACAGACAGGTCAGCCGCGGGTTTGTCTTTTCTGGCATCGGCTTTTTCCGCAACCGGATGGACCGGCTTTACTTTGATGACGGGATCCACGTATTCAAACCGGGGTCTCACGTCTGCCAAATCTTCCTGTTCTGCCAGGTTTTGCTTTTGGCCGGCAGGGGTGACACGGACACATCCCGTTACGACCAGCCAGCCGGCAAAACAAAATAAGAAAGAATAACTGGCCTGCTTCATCAGAAAGTAACTTCAAATGGTTAATTCAATGCAAACTTAATAAAAAGTTTGTCTATTTTAACAGCGAAGTGATTATCATGAGGGCTGTGTTTGTAAGTTGTCGAAAAATCGGATATTTGCTCATCTTAATCGTATGTAAACACATTTTTCGAATGAATATCCGGCAGGATGTTGAACTAAAACCATACAATACCTTCGGCTTGCCGGCAAAATCCGGATTTTTTGTGGAGATCAGCTCGTTATCGGACCTGGCTGCTTTGCTCGCTGACAAAAAGTGGAGAGATTACCCGACGTGTATCCTGGGGGGGGGGGG
>CAZAVR010000156.1:856-8402 GCA_964488435.1 uncultured Cytophagales bacterium
GTCAGAGAGGACGAGGAAAATGTTTGGGTTAAGGTGGGGGCAGGTATGATGTGGCATGACTTTGTTAAGTATGCCGTTGCCGGTAACCTGGGAGGGGTTGAGAATCTTTCCCTTATTCCGGGAACCGTCGGAGCGGCACCTATTCAGAATATCGGCGCTTATGGTGTAGAGCTCAAAGACGTATTCGTTTCCCTTGATGCTATTGAAATAAATACTGGCAAAAGCAGGGAGTTCGGACATGAAGCCTGCCGCTTCGGATACCGGGAAAGTGTATTTAAACTGGAAGAAAAGGGGAAATACATGATATGTTCGGTGACGATGTGTCTTTCCAAAAAGCCGGTGCTTTGCCTGGATTATGGAGATATAAGGAAGGTGTTGAAAGAGCGGAACGTGGAAAATCCTGCTGTGAAAGACGTAAGTGACGCGGTGATTGCGATAAGAACGGCTAAGCTGCCTGATCCGGCGGTGATTGGAAACGCGGGTAGCTTTTTCAAGAATCCTGAGATAACAGCCGCTGCATTTGAAATCCTAAGGATATCCTTTCCTGAGATACCGGGCTACGTGACGGATACCGGTGCGGTAAAGGTGCCGGCCGGGTGGCTGATCGAAAAACTGGGCTGGAAGGGTTTCAGGGACGGAGATATAGGTGTTCATGCGCGGCAGGCCCTGGTTCTTGTCAATTATGGAGAAGGGAAAGGCGAAGACATCAAATTATTGTCAGAGCGGATCCGGGCGTCGGTGTTATCTGCTTTTAATATTGATTTGCAGCCCGAAGTGAATTTTATCAGGATCAGTTGATGATCGGTTCCGGATGATTTAATAAAGTGTGGTGGTGAGAATCTGAATTTTAAAAACAAAGATGATGTGGATTGAACAGGATAACAGCTTGAAAGCAAGTTTTGAATTTGAAGATTTCAAAGAAGCTTTCGGATTTATGACCAGGGTGGCTGAGGTGGCTGAACAGAAAAACCACCATCCTTCCTGGTCGAATGTCTACAATAAAGTGGATATTGAGCTTTCTACCCATGAAGCGGGTAATGTGGTTACCCAAAAAGATTACGATCTGGCTGAGGCCATCGACCGTATTTTTGAGGAGATGCCGTGAACGTGATATTTTTTGATGAACCTTAATTACAAAAATGACAATGCAGCAGTTAGACAGCCTTAACCAGGTAGCCGAATTTCACAAAACTTTTAAGCACCCTATTCTGCAGGAACCAGCTATTCCGGCGGAAGAACGCTCCCGTCTGAGGGTGGCTCTTCTGGCAGAAGAGCTGAAGGAACTCGAGGTTGCGATTCTTGAGAAAGACCTTGTAGGCGTTGCGGATGCATTATGTGACTTGCAATACGTGCTTTCAGGTGCTGTCTTGGAGTTTGGACTCGGGGGGAAGTTCCGGGAATTGTTTGATGAGGTACAGCGGTCCAATATGTCAAAGGCTTGTGCTTCAGTCGCAGAGGCGGAGGAGACCATCGCCTTCTACGGAGCGAAAGGAACGGAGGCCTATTATAAGGAAGATGATGGTAAATATTTGGTGTATAGAAAATTGGATGACAAGACGCTGAAGAACGTAAATTATTCTCCGGCAGATCTTACATCCATTCTCTCGAAAAAGTAATGATAAAAGAAGCAAGGTATCTGGTCAGTAACCAGGACTTCAGGCTTTGTCCGGATCCGGACATGCCGGAGTACGCCATGATCGGGCGTTCGAATGTTGGAAAGTCGTCGCTGATCAATATGCTGACCAGGCAGAAAGGACTGGCTAAAACATCCCAGCAACCCGGTAAGACCCAACTTATCAATCACTTTGTCATTGACGGCGAGTGGTATCTGGTAGATTTACCCGGTTATGGCTACGCCAAAGTGAGCAAAGGAGAGCGCGAAAAATGGGGGGTGATGCTTCATGATTATCTGAAACATCGTCCCAATCTGGTCAGCCTTTTTGTGTTGATCGACAGCCGTATTCCTGCCCAGAAAAGCGACCTTGAGTTTATGGCCATGCTGGGCGAGGAGGGAATTCCATTTTACATGGTTTTTACCAAATCGGACAAATTGAAAAAGTCGCAGCTGGAGGGAAATCTGAGGCAGTATCAGGAGATTCTTCGCGGTTACTGGGAGGAGTTGCCTCCGTATGTGGTCACCTCATCGGAAACCGGGGCAGGAAGGGAAGAGCTACTGAATATCATCGCGCTTAATAACCAGACCTTTGTCAAAGGAAAGCAGGATTAAGTTGCTAATGGTGTAATGATTGCGTTATTTTGCGCAGCCAATTGAAGAAAATTAAAAGAACCTAATGAGTACTACAGCGAATAAAGGAGTAGAATTATTGAAGGAAGTCGCTAACATAGCGGGCAAAAGCGGATTGTTCAGGATTTTGAAGCCCGGGAGATCTGGTGTGATTGTGGAGACCCTCGACGCAAAACGTGAAAAATCAATGGTTGGGGGCACGGCTCAGGTTTCCGTGCTGAATGATGTTTCGATTTTTACGACCGGAGCGGCTGAGTCTGTACCGCTTTCGGAGATTTTCCTGTCTATTCACGAGAAATACAAAGGGACACTCTCCCTGGACGCCAAAAAATCGTCTGATAAAGATTTTATTGAATTTCTGAATTCCGTTCTACCTGATTTCGACAGAAGCCGGGTATACGTGTCCGATATCAGAAAGCTGGCCAACTGGTACAAAATTCTCTGTTCGGCCTTGCCTGAAGTTTTCGAAGCTCAGGAGGTAGAAGAGAGCAGCCCTGTCTCTGAGGAGACCGCTGATAAGGATGCCTGAGCGGTTTTCTTTTAAGAAACAGACCCCGCCCGGCGCGGGGTTTTTAATTTATGACTTACCGGATACTTCTGCTTAGTACGGTACATCCGCCGGTTGATCCGAGGATTGTAATGAAGATAGCACCCGCGCTCTCCGGGCGGTATGAAGTATGCTGTGCGTTGCCTCAGGCAGAATCCCGGCACGGCTCTCCCGGAGTGACCATGATCAACCTGCCGTTTTACAAGCGGTTGATCAGCCGGTTGCTGTTGAGCTATCCCGTCGTGATCTGGAGATGCCTGAGGTTGAAGCCTGATCTCCTCTATATTTTTGTGCCGGAACTGATTCCTTTGGCTTTCCTTTTCAAGTGGAGAGGTGCCAGGGTTATTTTTGAGGTTCAGGAGAATCTTTATGTGAAGTTCGGAACCAAGCGCTACAACAAAGGCTATATTTTCCGGGTTTTCTACGGTTTTTTTGAGCGGCTTGCACGCCGGAATTTTTCCTATGTTTTTACCGAGCATGCCTATACAGCGGTTTTTACCGGGCTCGTTTACCCTTTTGCTGTGATTCACAACTACGTTTCCCTGCCTCTGGTCGATTCGATCATGGGTGTGCCGGTTCCTCCGGATGGGCGGCAGGGTCACGTGTTTTTTTATGCAGGTGTGGTCTCGTCTGAGCGGTCAATTGATGTAATGATACGCGCCTTTGAAATTTACAGCAGAGAAAACACGGAATTTACAGTAAAAATATTCGGTCGCCTGAATATGCATCCGCGCGAGCTGCAGGCCATACCGGAATTCGGTAAAGTGAGTAGCCGGCTTACATTTTACGGCTACACGGACCAAAGGAAGGCGCTCCTTCACGGGGCAAACGCCATAGCCGGGATCGCACTTTTAAAGCCGTCAGGTGACTATATGGAATCTTATCCCACCAAGCTATTCGAGTACATGGCCATGGGACTACCTGTCATTACTTCTGACTTTCCGCTATACAGGGAGATCATTGAAACACATCGGTGTGGTTTTTGCGTTTCTCCTTTCGATGAGCAAGCTGTGGCGGAGGCCATGGCGTGGTTGTCTTCTTACCCGGAAAAAGCCGCAGAGATGGGAGCGCGGGGACGTAAGGCTGTAGAATTATATTATAATTGGAACACGGAAGAACAAGCACTCTTGCGATATTGCGGAAAATTGCTCGCGTCGGATTGAAATGTTGAATTGTATATGATTTTGCATGTATTTAATAAAATAGTTCAAATATGCAGTACTATACATTCTACGAAATATTTAACTTTCGGGCATAGAAACAAACACCACGAAAAGAAGTCAAATTTACTGACGTATGTATATTAATAGGGTTAGTCATTACCTCCCCAGCGAAATAGTTGGGAATGAACATTTTACCGAACTGAATAATCTTTCTAGTGAATGGATAATTACCCGTACCGGAATTCATGAACGCAGATGGGCTTCCAAGGATGAGAATACTTCTACCATGGCCATTGATGCCGTAGCGGTTTTCTTTTAAGAAACAGACCCCGCCCGGCGCGGGGTTTTTAATTTATGACTTACCGGATACTTCTGCTTAGTACGGTACATCCGCCGGTTGATCCGAGGATTGTAATGAAGATAGCACCCGCGCTCTCCGGGCGGTATGAAGTATGCTGTGCGTTGCCTCAGGCAGAATCCCGGCACGGCTCTCCCGGAGTGACCATGATCAACCTGCCGTTTTACAAGCGGTTGATCAGCCGGTTGCTGTTGAGCTATCCCGTCGTGATCTGGAGATGCCTGAGGTTGAAGCCTGATCTCCTCTATATTTTTGTGCCGGAACTGATTCCTTTGGCTTTCCTTTTCAAGTGGAGAGGTGCCAGGGTTATTTTTGAGGTTCAGGAGAATCTTTATGTGAAGTTCGGAACCAAGCGCTACAACAAAGGCTATATTTTCCGGGTTTTCTACGGTTTTTTTGAGCGGCTTGCACGCCGGAATTTTTCCTATGTTTTTACCGAGCATGCCTATACAGCGGTTTTTACCGGGCTCGTTTACCCTTTTGCTGTGATTCACAACTACGTTTCCCTGCCTCTGGTCGATTCGATCATGGGTGTGCCGGTTCCTCCGGATGGGCGGCAGGGTCACGTGTTTTTTTATGCAGGTGTGGTCTCGTCTGAGCGGTCAATTGATGTAATGATACGCGCCTTTGAAATTTACAGCAGAGAAAACACGGAATTTACAGTAAAAATATTCGGTCGCCTGAATATGCATCCGCGCGAGCTGCAGGCCATACCGGAATTCGGTAAAGTGAGTAGCCGGCTTACATTTTACGGCTACACGGACCAAAGGAAGGCGCTCCTTCACGGGGCAAACGCCATAGCCGGGATCGCACTTTTAAAGCCGTCAGGTGACTATATGGAATCTTATCCCACCAAGCTATTCGAGTACATGGCCATGGGACTACCTGTCATTACTTCTGACTTTCCGCTATACAGGGAGATCATTGAAACACATCGGTGTGGTTTTTGCGTTTCTCCTTTCGATGAGCAAGCTGTGGCGGAGGCCATGGCGTGGTTGTCTTCTTACCCGGAAAAAGCCGCAGAGATGGGAGCGCGGGGACGTAAGGCTGTAGAATTATATTATAATTGGAACACGGAAGAACAAGCACTCTTGCGATATTGCGGAAAATTGCTCGCGTCGGATTGAAATGTTGAATTGTATATGATTTTGCATGTATTTAATAAAATAGTTCAAATATGCAGTACTATACATTCTACGAAATATTTAACTTTCGGGCATAGAAACAAACACCACGAAAAGAAGTCAAATTTACTGACGTATGTATATTAATAGGGTTAGTCATTACCTCCCCAGCGAAATAGTTGGGAATGAACATTTTACCGAACTGAATAATCTTTCTAGTGAATGGATAATTACCCGTACCGGAATTCATGAACGCAGATGGGCTTCCAAGGATGAGAATACTTCTACCATGGCCATTGATGCCGTAGCCAGTCTTCTTAAAGATATCCCTTACAGTAAGAATGAAATTGACCTGATCGTAGGAGCTACTTACACACCGTACGACACCATCGTAACGCTTGCCCATGCGGTGCAGCACTTTCTCGAAATCCCTGATATACCCGTTGTATCGGTTTCGTCGGCATGTTCTTCTTTGCTCAATGCCATTGAAGTGGTAGAGGGGTATTTTGCCATGAAAAAGGCCTCCAGAGCGCTGGTGGTGGTGTCGGATCATAACACCGCTTACAACAATGAACTAGACCGTGTTTCAGGCCATTTATGGGGGGACGGTGCCTCTGCTTTGCTCATTTCGAAGGAGCGGATTTCCGAGGATGATCTTTATATCCGAAAATTGATCACCGGCGGAGCCGCGACAAGCGGGAAGGCAACCGAAGCGGTGATGCTAAGGCCGAATGACCGTGGGGTGATCATGCCTTACGGGCGCGATGTATTCATGAACGCCTGTACTTATATGCCGAAAGTGAGCCAGGATGTATTGCAAAGCTGCGGACTCACTATAAATGATATCGATTACCTTATTCCCCATCAGGCCAACCACCGCATCAGTCTCAATGTGATTGGTACACTGGGTATACCTGAGGAGAAGTTGATTTCGAATATCCAGAAACTGGGAAACACCGGGTGTGCCGGGTGCTCTATAGCCCTTTCGGAAAACATGGGACGTTTCCGGAAAGGAGAGCGCATTGTGGTCACCGTGTTTGGCGGCGGGTATTCGTATGGAGCGATGCTTATTGAAGTGTAGCGTATCTGTTTCTAAGTATTTTTCATTAAGTAGTTATAAGAGAGCTGTCCGGGTAGAGGGCAGCTTTTTTATTTGCTTGGAACGGAATAAAATTCTGTTTTTTTTAGCATTTTAATTTTGAATTGATTTATTGTAGCTTTTGTAAATATATTATTCTGTTTTTGCTCTATTTAGCCTTTTTTATTGGTATATTATTTTGTTTTTCATTGTTCGTATCCCCGGTATCGGTATCCTGTTTTTAAAGCGTCGGTAGCGCGCCTGTCTACTTTTTGAGTTGACTTTTAGCTGGTTCGGAGACGTGTAGAATTTTTTATCTTCGAAACCTTGCTATATCTTCCGAAAATTGGTCATTGCCTCGTATTTTTTTTCGAAACCTTTTCTTTTTTCTCAGCTGTGGGATTAGACTAATTACGAACAGCGATATATCCTGAACCGGTTTTCATTCCGTCTTCTTCCTTGATAATCACACGGTTACATGTGAAATATATTGGTATAATATTTAATTTTAATTGTGTTTTTTTGATATATAGTTAAATGCAAGTATTTGTACATTACCAAGATTCTGGAGAAATTCCGCAAAGCCGTTTATTATTTGCTTTTGTGTTATTTTTTTAGTAGAAAATGTGTTTCGGTAACGTTCTCGCAAATAAATTCTCTTCATCCTTTGACAGAGCGATCAAAGTTCTATAGGTTTGAATCTGTATGATTCGAATATTTTCTTAAACTTTTTATTGTATTTAGAATGCTGCCTTGGTAATCTGTGGCTGGCAGAGCAGATCTTACCAAGGCCTTACTCCCTGTTTAGTTGTTTAATTGTGAACTAAAACTGTATGCTTAATTTGAAGAGTAGAATTTTACTTTTTCTCATAGGGGTTTGCTTTAGTCCGGCTTTGACGGCCAGAGCTGCCCCTGTGTGGATACCCGCTGAAAACAGAGCGGGTATCGACTACTTTTATGGCTTTGCTGATGATGATAAGGCAAAGATTACGGTAAAAGGCACGGTGACCGATAGTAATGGCGAAAGGCTG
>CAZAVR010000157.1:0-8338 GCA_964488435.1 uncultured Cytophagales bacterium
TGCCAAACACAATATTAACATTACAGGTCAGTATCTTAAAACAAACGAGACGATCGGATACGTTATCGTGGATATAGCCAAGGGCTATAATGACGAGTTTATCCAGGAACTTAAGGAAATCGAAGGAACAATACGGTTCCGCATGCTCTATTAAATAAGCTTTTTACAACCGTTGCCCATGTATACCTTCTTCACGCCGGGTCCTGCTCAACTTTACCCCACTTTTGAGGAACACCTCAAAGTATTTGTAGAAAAACAGCTCGGATCTGTTTCGCATCGCAGCCAAACCTATCGGGAACTTCACAAGTTTACGGCAGAGCAGCTCCGCGAATTACTGAATGTACCTGATAGCCACCAGATTCTCTTCCTCGGCTCCGCGTCAGAAACCTGGGAACGAATCCTCGTGAACTGTGTGGAGCACGAAAGCTTTCACCTGGTCAATGGCTCCTTTTCAGGAAAATTCTTCGACTATGCTCTGGCATTAAGAAAGCAGGCAACCAAATTCGAGAAACAACCCGGAGAAGGTTTCACCTTCGATGAAATCAGCGTACCCGGGGATGCGGAGCTCCTGGCTGTCGTACATAACGAAACCAGCTCCGGTGTACAAATGCCTGTCGCAGAAATCCACAAGCTGGCAGAAAGTCATCCGGGAAAAATAACTGCGGTAGACATGGTTTCGTCCGCTCCGTATGCTGATCTTGATTTCCGACTGATCGACACAGCGTATTTTTCTGTGCAGAAGGCATTCGGGCTACCCGCCGGACTAGGGGTTTGGATTGTCAGCAACAGATGTCTGGAAAAAGCAAAAGCGCTGAAACAAAAACCAGAGTTCAGCATAGGAGGACATCATGATCTTCCCACGCTTTGGAAAAATGCGCAAAACTATGAAACACCGGCTACTCCAAACGTGATGGGGATTTACCTGCTGGGTAAGATTGCCGAAGACTTCAACCGAATAGGTGTATCGACCATACGCAAAGAGACAGAGCACAAAGCTCACCTCCTTTACAGCTTCCTGGATCGCCACCCCGATTTTGAGATCTTTGTCAAAGATGCCGCACTTCGATCTCAGACGGTGATCGTAGCGAATACCTTACAGCCTGCAGCCGATATAATCAGCACCGTCAAAAAACAAGGCCTGGTGATTGGCAGCGGCTATGGCAGCCAAAAATCTACACAGATCCGGATTGCCAACTTCCCTGCAGTTTCTGTCGGACAAACAGAACTACTCATAGAGAAGCTGGCAGCAATCTGACAAAAACTAAAATTCCACTTCCCGGACTTCAAGCCATCCCAATTACCGGTTGATCCAGCCAGACGGCCAGGCCTTTCTTTCGTGGACCCGGGTTAAAATTCCCACGGGACCGGGCTGCTGCATTTCCCTCTCTTTTTTATCGGTAAATTTCTTTGATACGTCGTCTTAAAGATCGGTTTTATCTATTACACGGGGGCTGACATGAATCTTATTAAACCTTTTCTGATGAAAAGCTTCTAACCCAGACATAAACAACCAACTGACCTATTTAATACGGCGTGAACTTAACTTCACCCCTAGTAAATTCCAGCTGACTTTAATAACATTAAAATACATACTGATGCAACTGCGATCTTTTCGAATCCTGCTGGCCTTGAGTCTGACGACGCTCTTTTCTTTCGTCACCATGGCGCAAACTTTCACTGTAAACGGGGCAATGGTGGACAGCACCGACGGGAGTGAGATTATTGGCGCATACGTTCGGCTGATTCCGGTCAAAGACACCTCAAACGCCAAGATTGTAGTCACTGACATCAATGGCAAATTCGAATTCAAGGACGTAACACCTCAAACATACCTGATAAAGGCTACGTACCTGAGCTACCGGGACTACATGCGGACCATCACCGTAACCAATCAGGATGTACCGATGGGAAACCTTCTTTTTTCGGTGGAGGCTACTATGCTGAAAGAAGTAAAAATAGAAGGTCAGGCGCTGATCGCTACACAGAAAGGAGACACCACGCAGTTTAATGCATCCGCCTTTAAAACGAACCAGGACGCCACCACGGAAGAACTGATTTCCAAGATGCCGGGCATTACTGTGACCAATGGAACAGTCACTGCACAAGGCCAAACCGTACAGCGGGTATTGGTCGACGGCAAACCCTTCTTTGGTGACGATGCCACACTCGCCTTGAGAAATCTCCCTGCAGAAATCGTCGACAAGATAGAAGTCTTTGACCGGCAGACGGAACAAGCTCAATTCACAGGGTTTGACGACGGGAATGCACAAAAAACCATAAATATTGTAACCCGGGCCGACAGAAACAGGGGACAGTTTGGTAAGATCTATGCGGGATATGGTACAGACGACAGATACTCTGCAGGCGGAAGTGTAAATATGTTTGGAAAAGGTCACAGGCTTTCCCTTCTCGGTCTGGCCAATAACATCAACCAACAAAATTTTTCGTCACAGGATATAGCCGGTGTGCTCGGTAATAGCGGAGGAGGAGGAGGAGGACGAGGCGGCAGAGGTGGCGGCGGCGGAAATAACAACTTCATGGTGGGCCAGCAGAGCGGGATAAGTAACACAACAGCCTTCGGACTGAATTACACAGGGAACTGGTCTGAAAAAACAGAAGTGAGCGGAAGCTATTTTTTTAACAGGGCCAACAACCTAAACAATACAAGTACCAACCGCCAGACCTTCCTGCGTACCGGCAACCAGTTTTACCAGGAAAACAGCACCCGGAATAACCTGAATTTCAATAACCGCTTCAATATGCGGTTGGAACATAAATTCAACAAATCGAATTCGATCCTATACACTCCTTCGTTCAGCTGGCAAAATAACCAGTCCAATACAGCCAGAATGGGTCTTACCACCCTTGAAGACGCCAGTAAACTAAATGAAACAAGTAACGAAAGATATAATCATACAGGGGCGTTCAATATAAACAACAGTCTTCTATACCGGCACGCTTTTGCCAAAGTGGGGCGTACCCTTTCCATAAACGCAAATGCCAATGTGTCCAACAGGAACTCAGACGGTACCCTTTACTCAAAAAACATCTACTATGTCGCCTCCAGAAACCCGAGTGATACCATCGACCAGCAGTCTCAGGCTATCAACAAAGGGATTCAGCTGGGAACCAATATCAACTATACAGAGCCGCTGGGCAAATCCGGGCAACTGCAACTCGGCTACAACCTGTCGATCAATAATAATAACTCCAACAGCGAGACCTATAACTACGTAGAACAGGAAGACAGGTATTCGCGTATTGACTCCGTGCTCTCGAACAATTTCGACAACCGTTACATCACACAACGCGCCGGAGCCAGCTACCGGGTAAGAAACCAGACGGGTCTCATGTTCGCGGTGGGATTCGACCTGCAAAGTGCGGGACTTTACAGTCAGCAATTGTTTCCGGGAAGAAATAAGGTGGATCAGACATTCACCAATGTGCTGCCCAATATGATGCTTAACTACCGGAATAATAAAACCGGCAAAAACTTCAGAGTGTTTTACCGCTCTTCCACCCAGCAGCCATCCATCAGTCAGCTGCAAAATGTGATCAACAATAGCAATCCTCTCTTCCTTTCCGCCGGAAATCCCGATCTGAAACAAGAGCTGGGACATAACCTGAACGTGCGGTATTCGAAATCGAGCCAGCAAACAGGCAGTAACTTTTTTGTGGCCCTGACAGGCAACACCACCAGTAATTACATTACCAATTCAACACTTATCGCGGAGGAAGCGATGGATCTTGGCGGTGGTCTTTACCTGGAAAGAGGCGCCCAGCTGACCCGTCCGGTCAACATTAAAAACGGCACCAAAAGTATGAACGCGTTTATCAACTACGGATTCCCTGTCAAACCGCTGAAGATCAACCTCAACGTGAATGGCGGTGGTAACTACAGGCGCACACCGGGATTGATCAATAACCTGACCAATATTTCTAATAATTATGCCCTTAGCCAGGGCATCGTCCTCAGCAGTAATTTTAGCACAAAACTCGATTTCTCCATTTCATTTAACGGCAACTACAACATCGTTAAGAACAGCATCCAGCAAAACTCGAACAACAATTACTTTACACAGAGCACCGGTGCGCGGGTAACCTGGCTATTCGGCAAAGGATTCGTACTCGCCTCAGACATCAGCAATTCCTCCTATCGTGGATTGGGCGAAGGATTCAACCAGAGTTTTAACCTTTGGAATGCCAGCTTTGGAAAGAAATTCCTGAAAAACAACCGTGGAGAATTGAAGCTCATGATTTTCGATATACTTAAGCAAAACAACAGCATCAGCCGCTCGGTAACAGAAACCTACCAGGAAGACGGCATTAACCGGGTACTTACGCAGTATGCTATGTTATCATTTACCTATACGCTGCGTAACTTCGGCGCACCGCAAACCAACAACAGACAGCAGAATGGTGATTTCCCACGTCGTGAAGGAGGATTCCCAGGCGGCGGAGGCGGCGGATGGAGAGGCGGCGGAGGCGGCGGTTTTCCAGGAAACTGATTTGTCAAGCAAAGCGGCTGTTCACTAAAAGAACAGCCGCTTTGCTTGAAACAGAATATAATTTGTCAAAATAATTTTTTACTCCCCTCTTCAATCTATTGCCTCTAATCAACCGAATATAATTCCACCATGCCTCTATAAACCTAAAGCTTTCGGAATAATATTCGGATTTCCATTATTCAACAAAGCGTGCGGCAGTTTCCCACAAAAGGAAGAATGCCAATCCTGCCGATCAAATATATTCATAGCTTCCTCGGTATATACTCAGCCTCGTTTTTTTTGGAAAACATAATCCAGTGAATACTTCCCGCTTCCGAGAATCAGAAGTACAGTATAGATCACCAGGTACAAGATTCCAGGCTCCTGGTCAGAAAACGGATCCGACGAATGGATATGAAAAACCGCAACCAACATGGTGACCATGATCGGAAGCACTGCCACGCGCGTGGCCAGACCAACCAGAACAAACAGGGAACACACCACCTCCGCAAAAACAGCCATAAAGTGGGACAATCCCGAACCCAGGCCAAAAATGGATGGAAATAAACCCGTGCCCGCAAGCAGTGCCTGGAATTTAGGCAGGCCGTGTGTCCACATCAGCAAACCAACCGCCACACGCATCAAAAGTAATGCAAAATCCAACCCGGCCTTACTGTGACCGGTTCTCAATAAACTGCTCATTTTCCTGACTAATTTTTAATAAACTCACCATCCGCTTTAATCCTCACCAGATCACTGATCATAGGCGCCGGAAAACCTGATCCCAGATTAAAGTCGGATCTTTTGATAGTCCCTGAAAGCTGGAATCCAGCCGTAGGCTTCTTTGACATCTGGTTGACGATCTGTCCGCGATACGTAAGATCCATGGTTACCTCCTTGCTTACCCCATGAAATTCAAGGTTACCGGTCAGTTTGTATTGGTCTTTGCCTGCTTTTTTGATCGAAGTACTTTTGAAAGTCAAAACAGGATACTTCGAGGCATCGAAAAAGTCGGGACTCTTCAAATGATCGTTTCGTTTTTCCACGCGGGTATCGATAGAAGCCACCTGTGCTTTCAGATCAAAAACTGCGTCACTAAAGTCTGGCTTTGAGGTAGTGATACTCACGTCAAAGTCGTTAAAAACGCCTGATACATCCGAAAGGCCCAGATGCGTTACTGTAAAAACAAGTTGAGAATGCGCTTTGTCGTTTGTCCAGGTGTCTGAAGCAACAAAAGAGGAAAGCGACACAAAGAGTGCGAGAATAAAGGCTAACTTTTTCATTGGTGAAATTGATTTGATATGTTGACAAAATGATTAAATACTAAACCTCTCGCGGTGCCCCACTGGATTACTTGCTATAAACAAATCCGATGGGCGGGATATCTATAGCACGCAGGCTGACCTCCTGAAAACTATTAACTCATCTCTACTGGGAATCGTTCAAACACAGGATACGCCAGGCGACTTTTCCCAGTCTCCAATAATCGTTCCGTCAGGAAATTCTATGCAAAACTAGGATTTCAAATGCTCACCCGCATTGATCAAAAACAAGAAAAACCATTGATATAAATCAACAAAACATCCGACACAGGTCAATGATTGTTCCCTCTCCGTTTACGGCGGATACGGCTCAGTGTTTCGGGTGTTACACCCATGTGGGAAGCGATCATGTGTTGGGGAAATCGCTGCAGCATACCGGGAAATGCTTTTGTAAGATTCTCGTACCTCATCTCAGGACTTTCGCTCAAAACCGAGCTGAGTCGATTTTGAAGAGCAATGTAAGCTCCGGTAATCTGCAGCCGAATGAAGGTTTCGTATTTGGGAAGCTTTGCGAGCAATTCTTCGTGGGACTTTCTGCTGATAAGAATCAGTTCAGCTTCTTCAACGGCATCTATATTATAAACGGCCGGTTCACTGGTAAGAAAACTGTAGAGGTCTGATATAATCCAGCCTTCTATAGCGAACTGTATGATTTGCTCACGCCCGTTACTGTCAACGGAGTAGGCCTTCAGAGCTCCTTTCGAAACGAACGCTATGGATTCGCATACATCTGCTTCCTGAAGCAGAAATTGTCTTTTCCGAAGCTTTTTAGGAACAAGATAAGTAGCGATCAAATCCGTCTCCTCTGCAGAAAGCGACACTTTTTCATTGAATTTCTGAAAGAAAAGTTTAAACATAACAAACGGGCGTGTAGTTGACAACGAAGGCCCCCGCGCAAAATACCGTGGAAAGAGCAGCCCCCGGGACTTAGCAGCAATTTAGTGAGCTGCCCGCTCAAAACAATGCGCCGGAGAAGGGATTTTTATGTGAACAGAAGTTGGAATTTATCTTTCTATGGTATTTTTGTATCTACTTAACCTGTATTATATGGAGGCGCCGGGATTTTACAGCATTATTTTTCAAAACGATACCCTTTTCAAAGTGAAGGAAGAGGAGCTAACAGCTCCTATGACATCCAAAAGCACGCCTTCCGGACCCATTGAATCACCTGTAGCGCCGCCGCCTGCCATTACTCCGGAAGTCCCCGAAATTACAATGCCCCTGCTGCAGCAGAGTGTGCTTATACTGACAGACAAGCCGCTTTCGGACCTGGAAACCGACCTCCTTAATAAAATACTAGCCGCGGTAGGACACAGCACCCTGACGGCCGATGTTTTTGTCAAAGGTGAATTCGATACGCGGGCACTCGTTAAGGCAGCAGGCAACGCACCCACGCGTTTTTGCATCGCCTTTGGAGTGACATTAACCGGAATCAAAGATGATTTGCAAGTCCAGGCCTATGTTCCCCATCAATCCGGAACCGTGTGGTTCCTCCCTGCGGATCCGCTTTCTATGGTAGATCAGAAGATCGAACTAAAAAAACTCCTTTGGAACGCTTTAAAACAGATGTTCTCCAGGTAACCCAAGACACCTGCTGTCTAGTTCATGGTGACCAGTGTGCTGCCTCTAAGCACGGGTACTACGTCATAGAGGTCTTCCTGAAGTGAATAGGCGATATCCTTTTGTATACCCAGCCGTTGAAGACGCCTTACATGAGAGGAGTTTGCTACAAATGACAATAGGTTACCCCTTCCCTGCACATAAAGCCTCTGCGCCATCAAAGCTCCGTCCTCCTTAATCATATACTCGTTCTTCAACGCTTCCGCGAGCGCTCCTGCAAACAAGGTGTCTTCCAGGTTCGGCCGTCCCTTCCAGCCTGCACACAGGACAAGCACATCATAGGGTTCGCTTCTGAGCATCCTTGCAAGCGCACCGAGATTCAAAAACGATCCAACCACTACTTTCACGGCGGCTGATTTTGCTTTCGTGATTGACAATGTGCCATTGGTCGTGGTCATGGCGATATCCGAACCTATAAGACCTTCATTCATAAAGCTGAAAGGAGAATTATCCAGATCAAAACCGTCCACCTTGATCGCATTACGCTCCGCAGCCGCAATAAAGCCCCGTTCCTGAAGCAGCTTACACTCTTCTACAGTAGCCACAGGCGTAATACTTTTCACGCCGTAAGCAAGACCTGTTACCATACATGAGGTCGCCCTGAAAATATCGGCAACCACTACTATTGAATTCCCCAGCGAATGATGATGCAACAAATCCGGAGTGAGACAAACGTCTAAAATCTTCATAAAGCGCTTCGCGGCTTGAAATCCCGCTTTCTTCGGTTACGTAAATTAAATATTATCCTTTCAACACCGCTTCACCCAGCTTGAAACAACGCCGGCAACGCGCTTCATAAATATCCGCTTCGCCTATCAGCACCTGAGCGGAAGCATCGGAAATCCTGTAGGTATAAGAAGCAATGTCACCACAAACCATGCATATCGCATGCACCTTTGTTACATATTC
>CAZAVR010000158.1:0-8300 GCA_964488435.1 uncultured Cytophagales bacterium
GTTGATGTAAAAAACGAGACTGAAGCGCATCGCTATTTCGAGATGCTTGCAGATCAGCCCTTCGAGGACCAGACAATCCATCCGGTGGATTTTATGGATGAGAACATGGTACGGCAGACATCCATTATCCTGGGATGCAGGTTCAACGTGTCTTTTGAACGCAATCCGAATACAATGATGATTGCTGATATGTTGCTGGCATTTCTGGAAAGTTTTTTTTCAACTTCGCTGGATGAAGTTCAGCCTAATATGGAGTCGGTGGAGATTGAAATAAAAACAACAGGTGCATCGTCTTTTCTATTTTCAGCAAAAGGTGTTGCATCCAATACATACCAGCTTGAAGTTGATCCGCGTATTGTGGAAACTGACTACAGGAGTAAATTCCAATCTGCTGTGTTTGATTTTATCGCGTTAATACTGAGCCGGAATTTTGCAGGAGGCACTCGCTCATATCTCGACACATTGTTCAAGAAGGAAGAAGTAGTTGAGCGCCTTGCACTCGTATTCGAGTATAAGAAATTTATTCTCAATATTCTGGGTGATCCGGCAGAGCTTCTCTTTCATACTTGGGTTAAACCAGGGATGAAGACTTTTCCGACAAAACGAACAACCCCGTTACAGTTTGGGAAAGTTTTCAGGGATGATGAACGTAAGGCTACGGAGTTAAAAACCGCAGGGCATGACAAACGCACAATTATATCGATTGTCGATAATACACTTTGGGATGCTGCAAAATGGAGAGGGTTTGGTTTCTTTGCTGATGCGGAAGGCCTGGGCGTTTTTATGGCATTTGAAAACGAGGATGCGGGACAGAAAATCTTCGATGGCTGGATCGAAAAATTTGGGCGTGAAGATAAAAATGAAGTAATCAAGATCACGATTGTTAAGGGTGTTGACAAACTTAACCCGCATTGGTATCGGGTACACATTAGCAAAAGTCTTGATCTCGATGTATTCAAAACTACCGACCTTGTGATCGCAGCTTCGCGAAATTTAGAAATGACTCCGAATAGCCCGGTCAACCTGACAAACTTGATTGAGGGTTTCAAGTATTTTAAAAAATTCAGATTCTGTCCGGTTAAATTGGTTGATAAGCAACGTGGTGGTATTGTTCCCTATCTCGAGAAAAGCATAGTGAAGAAAGCATTGTTCATAAAAAATGCGTGGGAGCTGGGTGTGAATGATCTGGAAGCCGTTATTATCCGAAAAGGTGATCGCCCCATTATCCCGGACCACGTTAAAAATGCCCCCGTGCTCGAAGTGTTGAAAAAAAGGGAAACGGACCCCATTCAAAACAAGCAATAATCCTTCAAACAACTACTTGAATATAAATTCCTGAAATCATAGGAGTAAGTCCTATTCCTTTCCTTGACTCAGAAATTTTCTTCGGTTATTCGCTGTCAGAAGATTTTACCGGGCACCTGCCTTCCTGTACATGACAAGCGAAAATAACCTTGAGCTGTTCAAGCTTGATAGCACCGACCGCAAAGTTTTATTCTGGATGATGGACCATAATCCTGATTCACTCCGCGGCTGGATCGATTATATTGCACAACAATATGCACGCAAAGAACGGAAGCATTCCATGGTATTCAATTGAATTTGCTTTCGCATAATTACGAACTGACTTATCACTGCTCAGTATAGTTGCATCAAATTTATCAGCAATAAAAATAACAGATTGGTCCTCCGGAGAGCGGCCTTTTGGGAAATTACGTTGTCACCTGGTTCCATAATCATTAGTTTGCGGATCGAAGTGGCTGTGGCTGTCCTTGCTAAATGAAAGTACAAGTTACCAGAGCAGAAAGTAATTCCGTTGCTCAGGAGCAGTCACTATCAGGCTAAAACAAAGGGGGCTTAAGTCCTTTTTTATTCGCTCCTGACTCCCAAATCTTGTGAAATTATTGCGATTTGCGAGATTTAGATTACTGACACAATTTGTCCTTGAACCTTGGTTAAGTTTAGCATACTATTTGTCTAGGTAGGCTTAACCTCCAACAACCCAATGTATTTTCATAACCTTCTTGAGGACGTGTTCCAGGATAGGGACAAAGCCCTCGCGCTGCTGAAAAAGTATGACCTCGAATCTGCTTTGGAAAAAGCTGTTGACCAGATCAATGATGTACTTAGCAAACCTCCGGTCTCGGTGCTGAGTTTGGTGAGGCTAGCACCCATTATATTGTTTGCGGTCAATTCACGCATGGCATCCATCACCGACCCGGTTGACAAACTGAACCTTGAAATGATGGTATCCGATGTTGCACATCACCTGATCAAAAGAATGTTGAAGGAATGCAGACAGCCTAAGACCGCGCTTCAGGAGATCAAGGCTTCCCTTCGGACAGCAGCAGATTTTGGACGCTATAATTTTGATGCACTGCTTGGGTTATTACAATACGATGTACTGGAGAAGCTATACCTGAAAGATGAAACGTATTGGTACGAATGGAATGGGCTGATTCATGAGTTGGATATCCTGGCAGACGGTTTGAAAAGCCTTCGGGTGATCAAATCAGTAAAGGATTTTAAAAGACTTTTTGACCGCCATGACAATGCACAGCTTCACGTACAGTTCTCGGATAACTGTGCGCCCTTCCTCATTGCGGTGTTTGATGAATTGAAGAACAAGAAACTTATCACGGCCAGGGGCGGTACTGGCCATTTTCATCCGTTGAGCAGTTATGGCTATAATTCCAAAGACGAATTTCTGATGAAAACCGAACCGCGATTCATCAAGAAGAATGCAAAACGGAATCCGGAAAAGTGGAAAAAACTGGAAAATAAAGCCAAAGAGCTGGTTGAGCCCCTCAAAGCACCCGCCACGTCTAAGCCACCCCGGACGGATGACGGTCAAATGGGCCGTATAGCAAGCTAAGTTTACACCGTAATAGTAAAACAAATGAACATTAATTTATTTATCGTACAGAAAAACATCATGCCTGCGGATGCAATCATCCTGCGCAAGAAGTTTTTCGGAATGCTGGATCACTACGTGATTTATTTAGGAACAAATACAAAGAACAATGAACATCAGTTTGTCGCAAACTATGTGGATGGCGTGAAGATCGTGCCGAATGACGAAATCCATTCACTCTTGCAAGTATATGTTCCGTCAGACATCGACCGGTTTCCGGGGAAGGAAAGCGAACGACCCTCTGCGCTTCAACGTGCCTGGAGTCGGATAGGAGAGAAGGCGTATAACATCGTTTCAAACAACTGTGAGCATTTCAAGAATTGGGTCCACCTCGGGATTGAAACAAGTTCACAAGTCGGTACACTGGGAGGTGCACTTACGATCGGTGGCTTGGGACTGACCTTACTCGGAGCAGGAAAGAAAAATAAAACAACAATCGTATGGGGCGTAATCATTTTATTGATCGGCATTCTGGTAGCCACGTTTGCAAACCGGGACAAGGAGGAAGAGAAGAACAGCAAATTATTAATACCTAAAAATTAGACTATGAAAAATTTCTACACAAATCGTTTTTATATCTTGAAAGGAACCGAGAAAGTCTGGATATACTTCACGAAAAACAGTGGCCGGATTATTTTCCGGGACAAGATTGACACACTCATGGGGGTGACTCATCCAGGCATCATACTCGGGGTGAATTCACGCGGGGAAGAAATGATTATCCACAACCACTATCAGATTGGGTATCCTGAGATTGTTACATTGAAACAATTCACGCTGGGGAGTAAATATTATTTCGACCCACGCAAAGTGTTTTACAACACCAAACAGATTATTGAGCGGGCAATTGCAAGCTGGATGGAGAAGAAACCCTACACCTGGCTTACATACAACTGCCAGCATTTTGTCAATAAGGTTGCAGCCAATGAGAGTCGCTCAGAAGCGATTGATAAAATTGCTGACGGTGCGCTTGCGATCGGTGGACTTACCTCACTATTCGGACTGCTGACAGGAAATGGTAATGTTGTAAAGGCTGGTCTCACGATAGCAGGTGCAGGAGTAGCAGGTAAAGCCCTTAACTCGTAGGTGATAGTGACAGTATTTTAAAAAGCTTGGTAGCCTTTTTAGCTCAACGAAACAGATATTCCGGTAAGCTAATAAGCCTTTTCATAGGTGAGAAGGCTTATGTTTTTTTGCTGCTATACTTTCTTGGAATGTGCCTGAAGATTTTAGTTACCTACGGATATGATACGTCACCACAGCATTATCTCCACCACCGCCACCCCATGTTACAATGTTGGGCAAAGAAGTGTGTGCAGAATAAGTGTTGCTGCCAATATAGGGATTATTGAAATTCAGGTATAGCCAATCACCATTCGACCAAGTGTAAATGACCTGACCTTCAACCCCTGTAGCGGCTCCGGAGGATTCTGCCAGAAAAGCACCTGAATTATGACTATGCGGTAGAATAACAGCAATTGGTGTATGCGGCATGATCCCATGTAATAATCCCTGACGCAAATATTTCAACGTATCAGGAGTGTCATTAATAATATAAGCTTCAACGGATCGGCTGGCTGACGAATAGAGCATTTCCAATTGTTGGTACTTTTTTAACGTATCGAGCGGAATGAGGGACTTTGCTGTTCGTACTTCATAGAGGTATGTTCGGTCAGAGCCGTTCTCCAGCACCGTTCGTAAGGTGTCACAATTTGTTGCGGATTCAACTTGTTCGATTTTTTTGTTACATCCCAGCATACACATACCGAGAAGTAGTAGAATTATTTTTTTCATAGCGTGGGGATTAAGTACAAGAAAGTTAACCAATTGTCCGATCAGGAAATAGTTAATTCAGGTAAACTTTAGATTGTTATCAGATCCTTTTGGATCGAATGAAGAGCTGAGCGCGACAGAAGTGCGGGGTTATTTCTTAAAAAATTCAGCAATATCGACATCAAGAATTCCAGCGATCCGGCAACGGCTGATCCTGCTCAAATCCATATAGCAACGTACAGTTTGTTGTGCAGCGAATAAGTGCTTCATTGCCTATGTGATTTTACTCCCCGAAACCCCCCGCTCCAATGTCTCCAGCGCCTTGGGTCAACACCGGGAAATTAAACGAGTAATAGTGTGCGCGCTTAAAATAAACCGCACAACGCAGAAACAATTTTATCAGTCGTGTGTTATAGCTAATTTATGCGTATGACGTTTACATTGCCATATTAGCCTGGGAGCAGAAGTACAGAATCCGGTTTATCAATTCAATTTCCGGGTATAAAGCGGCCCATCTCATCGGCACCCAAAATGGTTCCGGGCAGCAGAACCTCGCAATTTTCAATTCCATTGTTCATGTGGGCGCATCACCGCCCCTGATCGGGTTTATCATGCGTCCCGTTACGGTAGAGCGGCACACGTATTCCAATATTCTGGAAACCGGATGCTACACCATCAATCATGTACACAAGTCGTTTGTGAAAAAATGCGCACTTTACATCGGCAGCGTTTGCACGCGGAGAATCTGAATTTGAGAAGTGTAACCTCACGCCCCAGCATGTAAATGATTTTCCCGCGCCCTTTGTGCAGGAAAGTAAAATCAAGTTCGGCTTAACATTGAAAGAAGATATCCTCATTAAAGCGAACGGTACCCGGCTCATCGTTGGACAGATCGAACATATTTTAATTGATGACGAAGTTGTTGAAGCAGATGGTCAACTGGACCTGGAAGTAGCGCATGATGTGTGCGTGACCGGCCTGAACCAGTATTCGTCGGTTTCGAAATTGAAAAAGTTCGATGCGGCATACGTGGAAAGCGTGCCGGATTTTAAAGTAAAAGAGCGGTCGGACAGTGTGGTGTTTGACAAAGAATCGCAGTCATATCCGGCAAGCCTTCTTCCGTACGGAACCAACATCGGGGCTCCCAAAATTACCGAGACCGGGGTGGTGGCCTGGAAGAATACAAGCATTGCCAACTTCAACCACACGTTCAGCAATAAGATTGAATCGCTGAAGAAGAATTATCAGCAATTGATCACCGAGTATCAGTTGAATGAAATGATTTATCACGCAAAAATCAATTTTGAACCCATCGTAGGGCACGTGTACCACCTGTATGTGGATAAAAATCAGGACGAACGATTTTTGTCCCTGATTCCACCCTCCAGCTGGAAGGCGGAGCATCTCGGGTCGTTCCGTTTAAATCATGAAAAGATTTGGGAACTGGTAGCGGAGGGCAACGGGTAGCATGTTGACGTTTCGTCAACCACGAATTCCACCTGTTTTTTTATTCGCCTGAAAGTTCCCGCTCCAATGTCTCCAGCGGTTTGCCTTTGGTTTCGGGTAAACGGAAAAAGATGAACAGAAAATAAATCAGGCATAAGCCGCCATAGATCAGGAACGTACCCGATTCACCTACGCCTTTGGCCAGTACCGGAAAGGTAAAGGATGTGACAAAGCAGGCAATCCACAACGAGAGTGTGGCAACCGAGATTCCTAATGCCCGGATTTTGTTGGGGAAAATCTCAGCAATGTACGTCCACGTTACCGGACCAATCGTCGCAGCATAAACAGCGCAGAAAATCAGAATGATGCCGAGCAGTAAATATCCGTCTGCGTTGGGATTAAAGGTGAAGGCGATCAATGCCCAGCACACGGTCATCAAAAAGCTTCCGCTCAGCAAGAGTAAACGCCTTCCCACCTTGTCGATGGTAACAATGGCCACGAACGTAAATACACAGTTGATGATTCCGATCGCGAGGGTTTGAAACAAGGCGTCACCAGTTTCCAGTCCGGCATTTTTAAAAATCAGCGGAGCGTAGTATAACAACGAGTTGTAGCCGGTTACTTGCGAGAATACCGCTACCAGTACTCCGAGCGTAACCGGAAGAAAGTATCGTTTTTCCAGCAACACGGAGAGCTTCACCTTTTCCTGGTGTGTGTCAAAACTTTCCCGGATGGAGGCAAGTTCTTTGTCGCCATACACCTGCCCACCGATCTTCGTCAACACATGCCGCGCATCTTCGATCCGGTTTTTCGAGATCAGCCACCTCGGACTCTCCGGCACAACAAACAGCGCCACAAAAAACAGCATCGCGGGTATCGCCTGAACGCTGAACATCCATCGCCACGCATCTGCACCGCTGTCAGCCAGCAGGAAGTTGCTCATGAAGGCGAGTAGAATCCCCAGGGTAATGGCAAGTTGATATAACGATACCAGGCGGCCTCGTACGTGTGCCGGTGAAATCTCTGAAATGTACATGGGTGAAATCACGGCAGCCATGCCCACCGCCACGCCACCGAGTATGCGAAAGGCAACAAACAAATCGAAACGGTACGAGAATCCGGTTGCTACGGCCGTTACGGAAAACAGCAGCGCGCAGAAGATAAGGGTTACTTTTCTTCCGTAGCGCTCACTCAGGCGTCCGGAGATCACCGCCCCGATAGCACACCCAAGCAGGATAGAGCTCACAGCCCATCCGAGTGTTACATCGGTTAAGTTGAAATAGGGTTCAATGAATGGGATCGTTCCGGAGATCACTGCGGTATCAAAACCGAACAGCAATCCGCCCAGCGCAGCAACCACGTTTGCCGTCAGAAGATACCGTTTGTTGAGTTCGATGCTGTCGGCCGATGAAGGCTCGGGCGCGGAATAAGCAATTGCCATAGTAAGTTAATAATGCCCGATTACTTCAGCGCAACGTCATTCTGCTTTTGCAGAAAGTCAGACTTCGCAGAAAGCTTGCTTCCTTTTCCGGCAAGAATCGAAGAATCATCCACCATGGTGATCGGAGTGATGCTGGATACATTCTCATCAAACGCAGGCTTGTTAAAAGAAAGATTATAGGCTGAGATCATCGACCATCGCGCGCGGTCAGAGTTATTCGCTTCCGACCGATGCAGAATGTTACTATGGAAAAACAGCACATCGCCCGGCTTGAGCTCTACGTAAACCAGGTCCATTCGTTCGAGGCAGGCATTTACATACTCTATTTTCGCGCCTACCTGTTCTCCGGCAAACCCGTGCTCCACGCGCCCGAGTTTGTGTGAACCTTTAATTACCTGTAAACACCCGTTTTCAATCGTAGCCTCCGACAGGGCGACCATCACGCTGATCATCGCATCCGGAAAAAGGAATCCACTCTTATACCAATAGCCATAATCCTGATGCCATTCCCACGCTCCGCCTACACGCGGCTCTTTCTGCATCAGCTTCGAATGGTAATGACATACATCTTTTCCGCCCAGCAGGGTTTGTACCCCTTGTACCACGCGCTTGCTCCGCGCAAGCAAACCGTAAATGTCATCGCCCGGGTTATACCAAAGCGTGAGCTTGGTTTTCTTGCCGGTCTGGTCGTTGAGGTCAAACGCATTTTTGCTGACGAGTTCATCT
>CAZAVR010000159.1:0-1130 GCA_964488435.1 uncultured Cytophagales bacterium
AAAAGGCAAAGACTCCTATTGTCGCGATCACCGGTAATGCCCGAAATTACACAGACGAAGACTTTACCTCTGCCGGTTTCAATGATGCGCTGATGAAGCCTTTGAACTTCGACAGGCTGGTTGAGATTGTCGCGCAGCTGACGCAATAATTTTGGATGAAGATTACCTTTCTGGGAAGCGGCACATCACAAGGGGTACCGGTTATAGCCTGTGACTGTGCCGTTTGTACATCCCTGGATTTTAGAGATAAGCGGCTGAGGTCCTCCGTGTTGCTGGAGGACAAAGGTAAGGCTATCGTCATAGATACAGGCCCTGACTTCCGGCAGCAGATGTTGCGGGAGCGTGTAAAGCAGCTGGACGCTGTTCTTTTTACCCACGCACATAAGGATCACATTGCCGGCCTGGACGATGTCAGGGCGTTTAATTTTCTACAGCATAAGGACATACCATTGTACGGAAATGCGCAGACCCTCGCTCGGATCCGGGAGGAGTTTTACTACGCTTTTTCCGAAAACAGATACCCGGGAGTTCCCCGGCTGAAGACATTTCCCATCGACCTGAGCCCGATCGTTATAGAAGGTTTTGAGGTGATTCCCATCGGCGTGATGCATCATAAGCTGCCGGTGATTGGATTTCGGGTAGGGGGTTTTACTTACATCACCGACGCCAACTTTATTTCAGAGGAAGAGATGAAGAAAATAGAGGGATCTGAGATCATGGTGGTCAATGCTTTGCAAAAAGAGGCTCATTTGTCACATTTTACGCTTACTCAGGCGTTGGCATTGGTAGAGCGGCTAAAAGTGCCATCGGCCTACTTCACACATATCAGTCATAAACTAGGGGTTCATGGAGAGGTTGAACGCGAGCTTCCCGCGCATGTCAGGCTTGCCTATGACGGGTTGCGCCTTTCGTGTGCCTGAGGATCCTCACTTTGAACGTCAACCCGACAATCTGTTTTTTTAATACAAAGCCCGCCCGGCGTATTGCTTACATCGGGCGGGCTTTTGGTGTCTTATTCAGATCGTTCTTACCGGTTCATTGAAATAAGGAATTCGTCGTTGTTCCGGGTTCCGCGCATGTTGAGAAGCAGGAAGTCCATGGCTTCCAGCGGATTCATATCCGACATGTGT
>CAZAVR010000159.1:1140-6222 GCA_964488435.1 uncultured Cytophagales bacterium
TTTTCTCAGGATCCATACTTTCTGGAGGCTTTCCTTGTCGAGAAGAAGATCCTCACGGCGGGTACCTGATGTCATCACGTCGATGGCAGGGAATACGCGCTTGTTCGACAGCTTGCGGTCGAGCTGAAGTTCCATGTTACCCGTACCCTTAAATTCTTCAAAGATAACTTCGTCCATTTTAGAGCCCGTTTCAATGAGGGCCGTGGCGATGATCGTGAGCGATCCGCCATTTTCGACGTTTCTGGCAGCCCCGAAGAACCGTTTAGGTTTATGGAGTGCGTTGGCATCCACACCGCCGGAGAGTATTTTACCTGATGATGGCACCACGGTATTGTACGCACGTGCAAGGCGCGTAATGGAGTCCAGCAGGATCACCACATCGTGCCCGCATTCTACCATCCTTTTGGCTTTTTCCAAAACGATGCTGGCTACTTTCACGTGTCTGTCGGCCTGCTCATCAAAAGTGGAAGAAATTACTTCCGCTTTTACACTGCGCTGCATGTCTGTCACCTCTTCCGGACGTTCGTCTATAAGGAGGATAATCAGAAAAACCTCGGGGTGATTTCGTGTGATGGCGTTGGCGATCTCTTTGAGCAAAACTGTTTTCCCTGTCTTGGGTTGCGCCACGATCATCCCCCTTTGTCCTTTCCCGATCGGAGCGAAAAGATCGAGTACCCTGGTGGAATACTGGTCAGGTTTGGTGCTCAGATTGAGCCTTTCTTCCGGGAAAAGAGGTGTAAGGTACTCAAACGGTATCCTGTCGCGGATCTCCTCTGTGGTTTTACCATTTACAGTTTCCACCCGCAACAAAGCGAAATATTTTTCTCCCTCTTTGGGGGGGGCGTATTTGTCCTTTGACGGTGTCGCCGGTTTTAAGTCCGAAAAGCTTGATCTGAGAAGGAGAAACGTAGATGTCATCTGGGCTGGCCAGATAGTTGTAGTCAGCAGAGCGTAAAAATCCATAACCTCCGTCCTGCCCTCGTTGACAATCAGGCCGTCAAATTCCTTTACATAATTGTTGAAATTACGTTTTATTTTCTGGCCGTGGTCTTCTTTCGAAGGAGTATTGCTCCGTTGTGCCTCACCGCGTGGCTGCATAGTTCCTCCCTGTTTGCCCGGGGATTCAACAGAAATATTTTTTTCGGAGTGATCTTCCTGGTCCGGATCGGGAATTTCAATTTCCAGTTCTTCCGAGTATAGGTCGAATTCGTTGTCAACTTCATCAAACACCGCCGCAGCCTCCGGGGAAAGTTCATCCGCCGGCGTTATTTGTGTTGGCTCCAGGGCTTCGGCTGATTGATTTTTCTTTCGGTCATTGGATACTTTACCTTTTCCTTTGGCACTAGTAATGGCTGCAGGAGCTTCAGGAGTTTTTCCGACCGGCTCGTGTACAGGCGCTTTCTCCGTTTCGGGAACTAAAGCCTCTGTGTCAAACGACAGTTCACCGGGTGAAGCAGGTGAGCCGGGTTTGATTATACGGGTCCTTTTTCGTTTTCCCCCGTCTTCCGCTGCGGAATGATCTGCAGCTCTGGTGGCGTCGTTTTTTTGCGGAGGGTTGTTACGGGTGTCTGTGTGCGTCTGGTCAGCGGAAGGTACGGATGGTTGAGCTTGCCTGGCCATAATCTGTCCTATCAACTCTTTTTTGGTCAACTTACCGTACTCAGTAACGCCGAAACCTTCAGCAATTCCCTTCAACTCCGATAAAAGTTTAAGGGTTAATTCTTCATTTGTAAACATACAGAATTTTAAGTGGGCGAAACCCGAAGTAGTATTATGAGGCTATTTTTTCTTGATAATTGCGTCAGACATATTGGTGGTAGTCCAGGAAAACTACAGCAGTAGGGTGAGCAAAGATACTAATATAGTACTGTACCGTCTGTTTGGTTTTGAAAAAGATTATTACTTAAAAATGGAATTGGGTAATCTGATTTCGACTGAACCTGAATATGATCCGGCTCCAGGAAAGAGTGCATATTTACGCAAATATAAGTGGTCTGTTTTTATTCTCCAAATTTATTTGCGATTTATCGATTGAGTCGTTTTAGTTTTGCTGAGCGACTCATGCACATCGGCCTCCGCGCATGGCGCGTCATTGTTCAGACTATATATTATTATGAACCTGGTCATAGATTCCGGAAATACTTATTTTAAATGTGGTTGGTTTGATGGAGATAAGCTGTTGGGATACAGAACCCGTTTGAGTGCGTGTGACCTGCGTGAGGAAATACTACGTTATCCCGAGCCGGGGGAGATACTTTTCAGCTCAGTGAGCATGTCTGTGGAAGATTTTTGCAGGCTGGTGAAACCATTTGAGCGGATTTGGCATCTTACATCTGAAACGCCGGTTCCCATCCTTAAAAACTATGACAGTCTGTCTTCCCTGGGTGCAGACAGGGTAGCTGCGGCGGTGGGGGCCATGACGATGTTTCCCGGGAAGGACCTTGTAGTGATTGACATGGGCACTTGCATTACCTACGACCTGGTGACATCGGCGGGTAGCTTTGAGGGTGGGATGATTGCGCCGGGAGTGCGTATGCGTTTCAAAGCCATGCATGCGTTTACGGGACGTCTGCCTGAAGTGGTCGCGGAGGGTATTCCGCCCTTGATTGGTAAGAACACGGTCCATTGCATGCAAAGTGGTGTGATGAATGGTATACTTGCCGAAATACAGGGATTAATTGAAAGATACCGCACAATAAGACCAGACCTGGAGGTGGTTATTTGCGGTGGAGACGCTCCATTTTTTGAAACTAGTTTAAATCTATCCATATTTGCAGTTCCGGAATTGGTATTGACAGGACTGAACAGAATATTACAGCACAATTTACAGTAAGATTAATATATTTCCCCTCAAGCTAACAGTTATCATATTATTAGCTTCTTTTTCAGGTGTTTATGCGCAAGGATTGGGTAATTCTCCCTATACCCAGCTGGGGATTGGAGAACTTTACAGCGAGGGTTTTACACAAAATATGGGTATGGGTGGTGCCGGGGTGAGCTCCGGTAATGGCTTTTACGTAAACAATATCAATCCGGCTTTGTGGGTCAACACAAGGGCTACGATTTTTGAATTCAGCGGCATAGGTCAGTTTAAACAGGCGACCGGCAGTGCGGCCAGCAGGAGGGATCTGGGTATTAATGTTTCGAATATAGCCCTTGCTTTTCCTGTGATGAACGGGAAGTGGAGTTCAGGCTTTACACTTAAGCCTTACTCATTCACGGATTACTCGAGCAGATCCACAGGTCAGGTTCCCGGCACCATATTGGAGACCAATTATTATGCGGTAGGCAGTGGGGCGATCAATAAGGCTTCTTTCACCAACGGTTTCCGAATCTGGAGATATTTCTCGGGAGGTATAGAGGCCTCTTATATTTTTGGAAGTACATTAAAAGCTACCGAAGCGGAATTGATCGACGGTAGCAAGAAGATGGTGAGTCTGAATGAGCGTGTCAGCTATTCCGACGTAGGATTTAAAGCTGGTTTGTCCGCCAGGATACCGCTGAAAAGAGATAAAGTGACGCGAGAAAGTAAATTGAATATCAACTGGGGAGGTACCTATTCGCATGGTACGGATTTGTCTGCCAAACGGACCACTACCCTGGAGGTGACTTCGAATTCTTTTCTTTTGCAGGAGCCGGACACGGTCATCAGAAACAAGAAAGGATTTATACGCCTTCCGCCGGCCTATCGTACGGGGTTCAGCATCGAATGGCCGAATCTTTTGACGATCTCTGCAGACGTAGAGCGTCAGGACTGGTCTAAGTTTATACCTTTTGAAAGAGACAAGAGATATAGTGCTAAGGCCGTTGACAAGATTTATGTGGGAGCGGAATACTGGCCGGACTGGCGTTCTACAAAATATTTTAATAATGTGATCTACAGGGCGGGGTTCAGTCATGGTAACATGCCTTTCCAGATCGGGAACAGCAAGTTGAAGGAAACCACTGTGAGCGTCGGAGCGAGCTTCCCTGTGGGTGTAGGAAGTAATACATGTTCCGTATCTTTGATAGGTGGCCGAAGGGGAGCTTTGTCCAGGGAGACGATCGAAGAATACTACGGACGGGTTGCCATCAGTCTGACCCTGATCGACCGGTGGTTTGTGAAGCAGAAAATTGACTAATCTTCGGGTGTATCTCTGTAGAAGATGCTGCCTTTCTAATCTATACGTCGGCGGCTTCAGCGGATGAAAGTAAGGACAAGATGAAAGCGTTTGGAATGAATAAGGGCGTTTGCGGAATTGCGGGGCGATATCTGATGCGCAGCTTAGGTATGTGCCTCGCTGTGTTTTTGATGGTTTCGTGTGAGGAGGAGCGCAGACGGGGATTTGAGCAGTACTATGGGCCAGTGGAGGTGATTCATGATATTCATTTTCTTTTTACGGAGTCGGGTCTGCTTAAGGTGGAGATGAAGACACCAGAACAGAGACGGTTTCTGAATGAAAATAAAGTATACCCGGATTCCATCAATATTAATTTCTATGATGACAACGGGCAGGTCATTACTACTCTGAGAGCTGACTCCGGTCGTTTTGATAACCTGAGTAATTTGTATGTGGTAAAAGGAAACGTGATCGTGAACAGAACCCTTACGAATGACGTACTTAAAACTACTGAGCTGACCTGGAATCCCGGCACCAAAAAAGTATATAATGACAAACCGAACTTCATCAGGAATCTCTCGGACGGGAAAATCCTGAATGGTGTCGGAATGGAAGCCGAGCAGGATTTTTCGACGTTGTCCATGAAAAAAATTACCGACAGCCGTTTTAAATCGGAATTCTGAGGGTGCTTGTGACCGCTTTTTATTTTTTGCAATCCGATAATGCAGCCTTTACGCTGTCGATAGGGATGTACGTGGTATCTTTTCCCCATTTGTTATAGACGAAAGTAGCTATCGTAGCGATATCAATGTCCGCCATTCGCTGGTTGGCCGGCATCGGACGATTGTACTTTTTGCCATTTACTTCTATTTCTCCGGAAAGTCCGTTTTTTATCACACACATAAAATAGGATTTGGATAGCCTTGTGGGTTCCAGGTCAGCTCAGTAGTTTTAAGTACGTCATTCGTAAGGGTTCTGTTCA
>CAZAVR010000159.1:6232-8288 GCA_964488435.1 uncultured Cytophagales bacterium
GATGAAGTTCGGTTTGTCATTATATACTTTTTTGGTGCCGGGATTCCAGGTGGGGGGGTAGAGCCCTGCCAGCCCTTTTCCATCGGCCTGATGACAATTGGCACAGTGCGTGAGGTATAGCTGGTTTCCTTCTGTGAAATATTGATCACGCTTTATTTTCTCGGGATCCTGGCAGGCGATCATCAGGAGTAAGCTTAGACAGGCCATTTGTCCTGCTCTTTTAAGCATTACAGGTCTCATATATTTCACTCGTCTATTCCTCCTTAAGGAGTTGATGGATGTCTTTGATAAGTCTTTCGGCATCAGCCTCTTTGGTGCCGTCATAGGTTCCTCTTACACGCCTGTGTGTATCGATGAGGATAAACGCTCCGCTGTGCAGGTAGCCCCCTTCTGCAGTACTGTCCTCTTTCGCCGTAACCATATAGCTCCCCTGGCCTATGTCGTAAATGTCCTTTTTTGGGCCTGTTACGAACTGCCATTTTGTCCCGGTAATGCCTAAATCTTCTGCAAATTTTCTCAATACCTCAGGAGTATCATGCTTCGGGTCGATAGTATGGGAAAGGATAGCTACGCGTTCATCTGCCCTGGTCGCTTCGTAAACCTTTTTCATTTGCTTTTTCATCACCGGACAAATGGTGGGGCAGGTTGTAAAGAAGAAATCAGCTACGTAGACCTTGCCTTCCAGACTTTTATTGGTTACAGTGTCGCCATATTGATTGACGAGGGTAAACTCCCCGATCGTATGATAAACGGTGTCTGTGACGGTTTTTCCGTTAATCACTTTTTCCACTGTTTCCCGTTCACCGTATATAGGAAGTTGTTTCTGTTCTCCTGTGCATGACAGCAGGAGGAAGCTCCAAACGCCAAAGATCGGGAGATAATTCACAGGCTGCAATCTTGAAATCATTATTATACTATTGTTTTAAAAATACGTCTGCTTCCTGAATAGATTTCAGTGTTTTTTCTTTGACAGATGAAATTTTGGTTTTCTCCAGCTCGAAATAATCGATGGCTGCCTGTCCGCCAATGGCCTTGACAGAATCAGATTTTGTGTAGTTGTGCATCCAGTCCATCATCAGGCTGTCCGCTTCCGTGAGCCTGATCCGGAGCTCCATGGCTTTGATGCGCTGTTCTGCGGTGGCATTACCGCTTACACCTTCCTGCTCAAGGCTGTCCAGGGTTTTCAGCTTGATGGAAAGCTTTTTATCAAGTGTGATCAATTCCTCAGATTTAGGCATAACCTCATCGTGGATCGCCAGAACTTCGTCTTCCAGTTCGGCAACTTTGTCCGTTTTTTTCTCGCAGGAAAAAATGAGGATGGAAAGAAACAGGAGTAGAAATCTTGTATGCGTCATTTGACTTTGCTTTATGTTTAGTTGATCTTTCATGTAAAAATTAACACAAAAATACGGAATATAAAAGACTGGGGAGGCAAAAATGGATAATATTATGGGCAATCGCTCTTTATGAACCACAGGCGTAGCCGGGGGGCGGTTTTTTCCGGAGAGCAATTGGATGGATCTGGCTTCAGCATTTATTGGAAGCCTTTGTGTATTTTAGCATTTGGTATGCGGATTCTTTTGATACATCAGTTTTTTCTGAAAGATCATGAAGGCGGAGGGGCTCGCTGGAACGAGATGAGCCGCTTATGGACAATTTATGGTCACGAGGTAACGGTGTTGGCGGGCAACATGCATTATATGCTGGTTGATCAACCCCGTGCAGCGTCATCTTTCTTCAGCGAAACGGTAAATAAAAGTGGTGTGCGCGTAGTCCGATGCTTTGTCTATCCAGGTTACAACAAGAGTTGGCCCGGTCGACTATGGGGGTATTTATCGTTTGCCATTTCGGGCATCATAGGAGGACTGGTGTACGCAAGGAAAAAATACGATGTAATCCTGGTGACATCACCACCACTTTTTCTCGGCTTTACCGCGATGGCATTGTCCTTCATCAAGCGCGTGCCTTTCGTTTTTGAGGTGAGAGATTTATGGCCCGAGTCGGCCATGGATACAGGTGTTCTCTCCAACAAATGGTTGATACGACTTGCCTACCG
>CAZAVR010000160.1:0-8243 GCA_964488435.1 uncultured Cytophagales bacterium
AAAATAGCACTTTTTTTCAAAAAATGTCGGATTGGTCAGTTTTTAGAGGTGCCCATTATTTCTGACTGTAACAACGCTCTATGGACAGACTTACGAACCTTTGGACCTGGCGAAAAAGATATTTGGTAAAGACACTTTTCCAAATATTAAAAATTACGTCACAGGCGAGTATAAAGGGCGACCAAACGGACAGGACATGCAGCAAGGCGTAACGACAAAATTCATTTTGCTTGAACAGACCAATAAAAAGGCTGTTGTTGCGTTGACAATTTCAGACTCACTAAATAAAGGCGTTGACGCTTATTTGCATTTTGCTAAAGGTACTGTTTGGAAAATGTGCGCGTTTAGAGGTTTTGCAATGACAGGTGTTGCTGAACAAATTAAAAATTCACTTGAAAAATTCACACTGCAACAAGTGGACGATATTATTACAAAATCGAAGGAGATAAAAGAATTTGATTTCTCATTCTTTACTTCGAGAGAAGAATATTATTTTCGACTAGGTAATGCTAAATTGGTACTGTAAGTAGACGAAAACATAATCAAGCACTTTTTTGGAAAATAGAAATGAATTTGAGCGATTGAAGAATCTTGCCTTAATTCAAGTTGAAAAAGAGAAATTAGAAGAAGAGCGAGGGGTCAAACTTATAGAAAGTTCAATAAGAGATTATCAGAAGCTTTTTATTTCTTCTGTTTTAACAGGGGGGGATGAATTGAAAAATTGTATCAACTTTCTAATAGACGGTATGCTTGATAATGCAGTTGGATACATCTATTTAAAAGACAAAAAATATTTACCAGAAATGCATCCAAATGCAGTGATTGTGATAAGAGAAATTGGAAATGGTTGATATATTTATAAAACGACATAATGAATAATGACAATTACCACAAAACGGTACCCATTTAGATTTTATACCTCGATTGCGTTTGCATCTTTGTTTTTTTTGGTCGTTGGTACTTTACTTTTGTTTGTGTGTGTCGATATTTTTCGGAATGGGAATTTGGCGACTAAAGATTGCTTTATGCCCGTATTTATTTTTCTGCTTTATTTGCTTGCGTTCACATTGCCTTACATCTATTGGAAGAATTGTCCTCAAATTACAATTAACAGACACTCTATTAGGATTGGGAAAGAAGTATTCTATTTAGAAGATATAAGTGAAATAGTATTGACTGGAAAAATTCCGTTTAAATTCATAATCGATTTTCCAATGGAGGGATCTGTTATCATATTCAGCAATGGAACTAGGAAATTTATTTTTGATGACCTGTATTCCAATATTTCGGAAGTGAAGTTGTTTCTTGAACATGTCGTTCTTAAAAAAAAAGAGTTCGATATAGACTCGACACCGATAGTAGAAATTAGTAAAAGCTCAATTCATTTAGAAAATGAAGAAATCTTCAAAGGGAATCAATTTACAAGTTTTAGGGGTATTGCACTTTGGGGACTTATTGGCTTTATGGTATTTTTGGTTATGACTAAAGAAAAAGTCCCACCAATGGGATTTTTTACTATAGGTGTAATTGGGGTTTTTTGGTTTGTAATGCAATCATTGTTGATGCACTATTTCGGACTAGCTAACGGCTACCTAGTCGTGAGGAATCATGTTTTCATTTGGAAAACCAGGATTTATCGTTTGGCCGACATAAAGGAAGTTGTTTATGAAAAGCAAGGTAAGCAGCCAAATTCTATGCGAATAATTACGAATGACTTTAGAAATAAGCTTTATCCGGCGGGGACGTTGAGGGACAACACTTGGATGAAAATGAAAAGACAGTTGGAATTTAATGGAGTATCCGTAAGAAATGAATGCGTTGACGAAGAATAACAAACGGCTAAGGTATGGATTTTCGCCATGGGCGGGAGAACCGGGCTACGCTGTCAGGATAGTTCTAACAGGCAACCGTCCAGTAACTATTGTCTCTAAAGGAATTTTTCCAAAATGAACAAAACACGCAAACCATACTTCATCCCAATCCTCGGCATGGGATTTTCAATTTGGCTTTTGGCAACTTTGGCTTTTCGTCTGGCCGGGCAATTTTTCTTTATCACAGAATCGGCTGTGGTGCTTACCATTTTATATTTAACGGTAATACCTTCATTGGGTATAATCTCTCTTATTACTTTCAGGAAATTTAAACTGTCGGGACTTGAAAACGTAGTCGGCGGGGTTCTTTTGGTACTACCCGGTATGATTATAGACACTTTTGTTATTCAGTTTTTTGGTGAGGTCTTTCCAAATATGCCGTCAGGCAGAGCCGCATCATTTGGCTCCTGGCTAATGTGGGCCTATTCTGTTGTATTATTGACATCATTAGTTATCAGTGTGCGACCCAATACATCCCAGGACCGCTGACGATGGATTCGGACCGGGCAAGGTGACCTGTCCGAACGATGCCATACAGAATTGAAGCAGTGTCTTCCTGATGTACTTTAGCAATAAACTTAATCGTCTATAAAATTTCATGGGATCAGTTCTCGCATTTTTTGTTTTTTGGGGGGTCGGCAGCAGCATAAATACCGACAGTTTATCACAATCCAGGTGGGTGGAGCAGTGGGTTGCTTCGGATTCGGGTGAACCTGGTCTTTCAGAGGCTTGGGTGGAAGACGCTCAAAAAAACATCATAGAACGACGAAAGATCATCCCTGGCGGCAAAACGAGGGAGGACTGGACGACTTTGGCCAAAATTGAGTACTTCGGAAAGAACATAAAAAAGACTGATATCTATGCCAAACAGTTTAAAAGAGGAAAAAAGCCTTTTTCGACCATCGAATGGGAGTACGGTGAAAATGACAGGAAGAGCAGATCAAGTATGTACTATCATGCAGGCGGTATATCAAGCCCAATGACATACACAACTTATAACTATGACAAAAACTTCAACCTGGTTTCGGAAACCACCACTTTGCTCGTTGATTATTCAGGTAAAGCGATAGCCCCGATGGTTTCAACCACTGAATACAAAAACAAGGACACTTTAGTCATGGAAGAATGGAAGTTGGGTAAAGATTCCTTAAAGGTGGAGCATTATTCGTTTAAGTATGATGCCCATGGAAATATGGTGGAGAAGGAACGTTTGGATAAAATGGTGGACTTGGGCATAAAATTAGTTACTTTTAAGTATAACGATTCCGGTAAAGTGAGTGAGGATAACTCGTTTTTCAGCAATGGGGAGATTTTCAGACGGCATAAGTTTATTTACAATGAGGTGGGAGATTTGATAACGCAGTTAGAGTACGGTGATGAGACGGACAATCCCATCGTGACCGTAACCTACAGGTATGAGGTAATCAACGGAAAAAAGAGAAACTAAGATGTAAGTGCTGGAGGTAACTCCGGCAAAGCGACACAACTAATTTCCAGGCGGCTATGAAGTTATCATCGAAAGCAACAGCGATTCTGAACCAACTTGGTGATAAAGGCACCAAGCTCGGTGACTTGCGAAAACTGGCAGCAGACATTAAAAAAGACCATGCATTGGCCCTGGAGCTCTGGTCGGGTGAGCAATATATGGCCCGGCAGCTGGCTATACTGATCATGGACAAAAAGATGCTGTCGGAGGGATTCATTGAAAAATTGATAGAGGACATGGACAGGCATGTTGAAAATGAGCGACTTCAACTGATAGATTGGTTAATGGCCAATCAACTATCCAAAGACAAACAGACCATATCTTTGATGGACTCGTGGGAGAATAGTCAGTCCGCACTGAAAAGGCGGATTTTTTGGTATTACCAGGCGCGTTTGCGTTGGGTGGGTCAGGCCTCTCCTCCGAACACAGAAGAATTGCTCTCTAAAATTGAGAAACGAATAGAGAAGGAAGTTCCTGAAGTTCAGTGGGCGATGAATTTTACAGCAGCCCAGATTGGTATTTTTCAGGAGGAGTATCGCTCCAGATGTATTGGTATTGGAGAGAAAACGGGCTTATACAAGGACGAAATAGTAGCAAAGAATTGTACGCCCAACTATTTACCGCTGTTTATCGCGTCACAGGTTGGGAAAATAAAGAAGTAAATGGGAAGTCGACAGATGAAAAAATGAAATACAAACTGACGAGAGGTAACGAAATTGAAGGCCACTTAGATATCTTCATTTCCCATAATGTGGACGAGTATGATGGTAAAGTGGAAGAATGGGACGAGATATTAATACACGGTGATCCCGAGGGACTGAAGTCACTGGCAAAGTTACTTATGGAAATTGCCGATTTAAACCAGGATATGGTAGAGGAAAGGAACCTGCCGGTTGGCGCAAGAGAGCATTATCACCTAAGACCAAATATCGAATTATCCCAAAGTTCAGTGGAGGTAATCGTCGGAAGGCTTGACGCCAGAGGAACTGGTGATTTTTATGAGAGATATATCGCTAAGGAGTAAGAGAAGCAAGCAACGAGTGCAAAGCCCCAAAACGTTAGCGCTCACCCTAAATCCGGCGCCACCGGCAAGGTATTTGATGAACTCTTGAACTCTAGAACTTTTTCGAACTCTTGAACTCTGGAACTTTAAAACCTTTGAACTACAAAACCACCGCAATAAGAGTAAACTGTGAGCGCGAAAAACCACCACACAATGACAAAAAGCAACCTGATTGAAATGAACAATGTCGGCATTGTTGTTGCATCCCTTGATAAGGCTATCGCCTTTTTTAAGGAGATCGGATTGACGCTTGAGGGTAGGGCAATGGTGGAAGGGGAGTGGGCAGGACGTGTGACAGGACTTGGAAACCAGTCGGTGGAGGTAGCGATGATGGTCACTCCCGATGGTCACAGCCGCCTCGAACTTTCACAGTTTCTCGCTCCTGAAACTGTTTCAGACCATAGAACCGCCCCGGTAAATTCCCTGGGTTATCTCCGGATCATGTTCAGGGTGGACCGTCTCGACGAGCTGCTGACGAGATTAACGAAACACGGCGCTGAAGTAGTTGGCGAAGTGGTGAATTATGAGAACGTTTACCGGCTATGCTACATTCGGGGTGTTGAAGGGCTTCTTATAGGCCTGGCGGAACAGCTCGGGGAGCAAACAGCGAAAGACGTTTTAGAAACATCCTGAAAAAGGATAAATACCGCATATTATTTCCTGTTCATTCATTATTGACTTAGCTTTGCTCCGTCGACGCCTTGAACCGGAGCTTTGCTTTTTCTGTGGATGCTAACAGTATATTTTTTGGGAAATTTACCCGATGGCTCTCTGAGGAGCAGATGACTTTCAGGGTCGTAAGCGTGGGAAACTCACCCTTTCCCGGCGTAGCGATCGATGCACCTGGCGGTGAGATCCTCGTGCACCTTATAGATATAGAGGGCTGGAAGCTGTCTGATATCGATCCTGAGCCCTTCTTCGAATCATTGCGGGCAGAGGAAAATCTTGTGCTTTCCAGGCTGGTCCATCTTTGGGAGGATGTCTGGGAAACGCGCACAGAAGTGGTACGATCGAGAATAAAGGCAATGACAGGCCGGTTTGGTACGATTCCGGCCCGGCTTACCAAAGTGCGTCGGCTGGATCGCCGGACAGCGTTTTCTTTTTTAGAAGAGAACCACCTCCAGGTTCCCGTCGTTGCGAAATACCGATACGGGCTTTTTCTGCCTGCGCGGTATTTCCGGCTATTGAAACATCAGGTAAATTACACAGAACCCGAATTACTCGTGGCCGTGGCAACTTTTAGTCAGGGGCGCAACATGGTAAGAGACGGAAACCCGTCCCGTTCGTACGAGCTGGTGCGCTTTGCCGGTCTTCGGGATTATCGTGTGGCAGGTGCCTTGGGTAAACTTTTGAAAGCTTTTTCAACAGAACATTCAGCAGATGATCTGATGACTTATGCAGACATGGACTGGTCTGCAGGAGAAAGTTACCGCAAGCTGGGATTTAAACCGGACGGGATCATCCCGCCGCAGCAGATATGTCTGGATGAAACAAATATGGAGTGGCATTACCCCGGAAGGGGTGAGGAGGGCACTGTCCTTTGCAATAGGAACGGATGGACGCTTATAACTAACTCAGGAAGCAGCAAGTGGGTGAAACTGTTTTCCTTTTCGGAGCAGAGGGAGCCTGGAGATATGGTGACGGCTGAAAAGAAAGGTCACTATCCGGCGCTGCTGTTTGTATTAGGACCTACTGCTTCGGGTAAGACACACCTGGCTGTAGGGTTGGCGGAGCGGATTGGTGCCGAAATCATCAGTGCCGACTCCCGTCAGGTATACAGGCGCATGGATATAGGCACGGGAAAGGATCTGGATGAATTTAAGGTTGGCGATAGGATCATTCCATATCACCTGATAGACATAGAAGAGCCGGGAGAGCAGTACAATGTGTTCCGGTTTCGACAGGATTTTTTTCGCATACTCAGGCAGATACATTCAAGGGAGGTGCCGGTCGTTGTAGTCGGCGGATCGGGCATGTACCTTGAAGCGGTCATCAAAGGGTTCGATTTTGGGACGGAGAGCGGTCAAAATCAGTCTGAAAGTTTGCCGCCCTTTCAGGTGTTCGGGTTAGATCCACCCGTAGATGTAAGGAGGAAACGGATAACAGAGCGGCTACAGGCAAGGCTGGAAGAGGGAATGATTGCCGAAGTAGAGTCTTTGCTACATGAGGGAGTTACACCTGCACAACTGGCCTTTTATGGTCTGGAATACAAGTACATCACACTGTTTCTGAAGGGCGAAATGAGCAGGGAAGGGATGCAGACAAAACTAAATACCGAGATTCACCGATTTGCCAAGCGTCAGATGACTTACTTCCGTAAAATGGAGCGGGATGGTATCAACGTCCACTGGCTCGACTATCATCAAACCAGGGACGAAATGATTGAAAAAATATTGGAAGTCTCAGGACTTAAACAAGCCCCTGGGCCAGCATAGCATCTGCCAGGCGGACAAAACCGCCTATGTTGGCACCGTTTACATAATTGATCCTACCGTCCGGTTGATGACCGTATTTGAGACAGATCGAATGAATGTTTTCTATGATGTCGAAGAGCCGCTTGTCAACTTCTTCCCTTGACCACGAAAGCCGGATGGAGTTTTGAGACATTTCAAGTCCTGAGACAGCAACACCGCCCGCATTGGCAGCTTTTCCGGGCGCAAACAAGATATCATTGTTCTGGAAAGCAAGTATAGCTTCTGGCGTGCAAGGCATATTGGCACCTTCAGCAACACAAATACAACCGTTTTTGATAAGCGTATGCGCATCTTTTACATCCAGCTCATTCTGGGTGGCATTGGCAAAAGCTACGTCACAGGGAACCTCCCACGGTTTTTTGCCCTCCACATAGGTACATCCGAACCTGTCTGCATAGACTTTGATCCGTTCTCTCCTTACATTTTTCATTTGAAGTATGTAAGCAAATTTGTCGGAATCAATTCCTTCGGGATCATGAATATAACCGGATGAGTCAGAAACGGCTACAACTTTAGCACCCAGTTCAATACATTTTTCAAGTGTATACTGTGCCACATTTCCTGAACCGGAGATAACGACAGTCTTGCCCTTAATACTGTCCTTCCGGAGTTTAAGCATCTGTTCCACAAAGTATACCACGCCGTAGCCGGTAGCTTCCGGACGGATAAGGCTTCCGCCCCAGCTCGCTCCCTTACCTGTAAGGACACCAGTAAACTCATTTTTCAGTCTTTTGTACTGTCCGAACATGTATCCTATTTCCCGGCCGCCCACACCTATATCCCCCGCTGGTACGTCGGCATCGGAATTGATATGTCTGGAAAGCTCCGTCATAAAGCTCTGACAGAAAAGCATGATTTCACGATCTGATTTCCCTTTGGGATCAAAATCAGAACCACCTTTTCCGGCTCCCATAGGTAATTGGGTGAGGCTGTTCTTGAAAATTTGTTCGAAAGCAAGGAATTTAAGAGTGCCCAGGTTTACTGAAGGATGAAACCGAAGACCTCCTTTGTATGGTCCCAATGCACTGCTCATCTGTACCCTGTATCCCCTGTTCACTTTTACTTCTCCCTGGTCATTGAACCACGGTACCCTGAATATGATCACACGTTCCGGTTCGACGATTCTTTCCAGCAGACCTACGTTCTGATATTGGGGATTGGCGTCAATAAACGGGATGATGGTTTCGACAACTTCGTGGACAGCCTGGTGAAATTCGGATTCTCCCGGATTCCTGTCCACGAGATGGTTCATAAAAGAGGTAACTGAGTTGTTCAATGTAAGTGTTATTAAAGGAATTTGTAAATAAACCTGCAGATAAAAAGTTAGCAAATAAAACGATGGATTGCTG
>CAZAVR010000161.1:0-8242 GCA_964488435.1 uncultured Cytophagales bacterium
GTAAGGACAATTTCCTGTGGTGCAGGCGAATGTAATTTCAACGCTGCTTTCCCGGATATATTTTCAATCAGATAGTTATCTACAAAAAGTTGACGCTTGGATCCAATGTTAATTTCGTTGTTTCCCTTCACTTGCTGGCCAATGACAGTATCGGCCTTACTTATTGCGCCGATCAATAACAGTAATAAACCAACTTTTTTATAGTATTTCAGCATGCTGTTCTTCATGATTCATTTTAATTGGGTGATAAGTATGTTGTCCGGTAAGATGTCTCGATCAGATACGCTTTTTATTGAAGCCTCCTTTCCATCTAGGCCGTAGGCAATTGGACCGGTACCACTGATGATGGAGATATCGAACTGATGATGGTGAATGGTGCTCTGGAAAAACGGATAGATGTCGGATACATGGTGATTCATCATCTGATAAAGCGAAAGGAATACAGATGGGCATCTTTTAGCACTATCCTTAGTTTTATGGAATGATTCAGAAGAATTCCCGGAATCGATCCCCCTTTCCAAGTCACTTCCCTGTCCGGACTATCTCCATATAGTTCTGAACATTCCTCCAGAGTGAAGCCGGGTATCGGCTTTCCCCCCGCATCCTGTATTTCGATTCTGACAGAGCCGGCAACTGACGTGGAAAAATTGACCGAAAGCCTTTGTCCGTCAAATTCAAACGCTTTGGTTATCACTTCCCCTCCTTCCATCGGGGCCGACAGAGAGGCAAATCCGTCAACCCTCAGGCTATAGCGTCGAAGATCATTGCTATTCCCCGTCCAATAGCCTTCTGTAGAGTAAAAAGACAATTCATCAGGCGCCCCGTTCGCAATCGACTTTGTTTCAACCAGTCCCCAGGCGACATAATGCTGCCCATAATTCCAGGTCCCGGGTCTCTCTATTCCCGGCCTGAAAAAAGCCTCATTCCACCTGGTAAAGGTCATCCCGTCCCGGCTCGACATGAATAGACAATCTGTCAGACCGGTACCGTATCTCATGGAGATTTTGCTCCGAATCTGGCGGTGTTTTACCTCCGGCAGCGCAAACATGGAGGGAGACCACTCCCGCTCTACATACCGGTTGGGAAAGCCGAGCAACAGATGGGGTGCCCTATAGTAAGGTAGGATCTGGTTTGTGTAAAGTTGCTCGTGAGGAGAGCGATGGTATTGGACATCCTCCTGGTTTTCCCAATGGATAAAATCCTTTGAGGTTGCGGTTCTTATTCCTCGGACTCCCGAAAACAATGAACTGGTATCTTTATCAGTAAATTGCTGAAAATAACGCCAGTATGCCCGGTATGCTCCGATTTCCGAATCCCAGAAGCCTATATTCTGAGAATCAAACGCTCCATCGGTAATGACAGGCTCAGGGTGCATAGGCTTCCAATGGATGCCGTCAGCCGATTTAAAGGCCAACAAACCTATGGGCTTAAAGGTCTCACAAAGTACCAAAGCCTTGTACTTTTCCGAGGGAAGAGCATTCGGATTTTCGTCCTTGAAAAAAGAAGCGGTAGCTCCGTCAGCCGTACCGATATTTACCTCTAAATCACCAAAGGTGGCACTGGAAAGAACAATATTATTGTTTTTGGAACCCTTGTACTCGAACAGATTTAAATTTGGTTTTGTCCAGTTAATCCCATCCTTACTCTCAGCGTAACAAAAGTATCCGGAAGAAGATGCTGTTAAAATCTTATTTTCAATTGTATCAATATCAATTTGCGACCCGCGGTAATACATCCGGTAAACATCCCCGTCTTTAAAAATACTATGAAAAACACTGGCGTTTCCTTCCCAAGGGGAATCGTGGGTTAACGCGATTTCCCTTGGGGTAGGATTGTGTAATTCTAATTTGGCTTGTCCGGAAATAGTCTCAATCAGGTAGTTATCTACAAATAATTGCCGTTTAGTTCCAACGTTGATTATATCACTTCTGTTAAACTGTTGTCCGTTCGCATGGGTAACTATGAACAACACTACTAATAATGCAGGTATTAGTGATAATTTTGTGCGCTTTGCCAAATCTGGAATCTTCCTCATCGTCCACTTATAAATCTGAAATTAATAGCCGGGATTCTGTTTAACTTTCGGCTCAAGGCTTAGCACACTTTCTGAAATTGGGAACAGCAGCAAATGATCCTGTCCTTTTCTGGAATTCAGAGAAGGAATCAGGTCAAACGCCTTTCCAAACCTTACAAGATCCCACCAACGTTTCCCCTCCAGCGTCAACTCAAGGAGCCTCTCTTTCAAGATGGCATCATCGTTCTGAGCAATGGTGCCGTTTACAAATTGATAGTTATTAAAGTTAGCTCCGTATGCACGTGCCCTCACCAGGTTGATCTCTGTAGAAGGATCCTGACCCAAGGCATTTTTGGCTTCGGCCTTCATTAACAGAACATCGGAGTACCTGTAAATGGGTACATCATCGATGAAGTTTCTTACACCGCTAATCTCAACCCCCCCTGAATTTATAGGCAAGGGAGCCATAGAAAGTTTTGGGACCATCTCCTGTTTGTGTATAGATTTCCAGGAAAGTGACGTTCCTGCGTTGATCGTCAGTGGAGAATTGATCGCGGACTAAACCGGTGACAGTCCATTGAGAAGTCCCGCCAAGAATTCCAATGGCATTTTTCGTTGCCTGGTCAGTGTTAGCAGGAAGGTAGGAGGAGTACATGTAGGCCGTAAAATACCCGTTGCTGGCTTCCAACTCTGCAAACCTAACCGAGAAGATCATTTCCTTGTTTCCCTTGTTAGTAAATCGAAAAACATCTGCGTAGTTGCTCAACAATGAAACATCCGAGGTTTGGACTTCGTTTAAAGCACCGAGAGCTGCTTCAAAATCTGGTTTACCTCCGTTAAGTCTTTTGCCGGTCCACAGGAATACATCCGCCTTTAACGCATTAGCAGCAGCTTTTGACCACATATTTCGACCTGCAGGAAAACTGTTATTGGGGAACAGTTTAATTGCCGCGTCTAAATCCTGTTTTATGAAGTTAAATATTTCGGTTGTCGACGTTCTTTCTTTCTGAGTAACATCTGCAGAGTAACCTTCAATGGGTGTATCCCGAAGCGGTACATCTCCCCACGTCTTCACTAAAAGAAAATAACAAAATGCCCGCATGGTATAGGCCTGGGCCAAAACGTTGTTTTTCTCGTCATTTGATATAAACGGAACCCCCGGGACAAATTTGATAAGAAGATTAGCGTCGTGAATGGTTGCATATACGCCTTGCCAGTTCAATGTTCCGGTATTGGCTTTCGTCAGTGCATTGTTGTAAAACAGGTCGAATGGTATGGGGGAGGCAAAAGTCTGACCGATGGCCTCACTTCTTGCTTCGCCCATAAGGAAGTAACTGTTGTTGCCTACTACTCCTGAGCGTAGCCTTACATACATGCCATATAGAACACCTTTGGCATCATTTTCAGTTTTCCAGAAGGAGCTGTTTGAAATCGAGCTGATGGGTTCCAGTTCTAAAGTCCTGGTACAGGAAGGAATTAGAAATACCAGGAGGACTGAGATTATTTGTATGTTTTTCATGATTTTCTGATTTTACATAAAGAATTTCACTCCGAAGATGATATTGCGCGGTATAGGGTATCCGCCGTTATCCTGGCCGGTATTCTCTGGATTCAGCCCCTTGTAGTTGGTGAAATAATGCAGATTGTGCCCGGTGATATTGACCTTTATGCTGTTTAGTTTATGCTTTTTAAGAAATGGGCTATTGATAGAGTAAGACAAAGTGAGTTCTCTCACTGCCAAATAATTGCCTGATTCATAAAACTCCGAATTTCCACTGTCATTAGGTGTTATGCTTCCTCCGTATATCACTCCGGCCGGATCGGGGCGGCTTATGTTTTTATTGGTAACCTGATCTGCCCACCGATAAATGGGTATGTTGGTTACGTCGCCCTGTTTTTGCCACGAGTTCAATACATCTTTGGTGATGCCAATCCATGCAGCTTGTTGTGAAAGCATTACTGCACGGGAATGATTGTATATCGTATTTCCTGTGGAGTAATCAAAACGGGCAGTCAGACCGAAGTTCTTGTAGTTCAAAGTATTTGTGAATCCTCCTGTCCATACCGGAAAAATGTTTCCCGCATACACCCGGTCATTCAAATCGATGACACCGTTTTTATCTACGTCCAGCCAGTTGACATCTCCTCCATATTTTCTTTTATCGGCGATTGAAATAATCATGTCGGTTGGTGCGGTGGCAGCTTCCTCATCGGTTGCATATACACCCACTTGTTTATACGCATAGAAATCGCCGATACGTCCACCTTCCTGCAGTCCCCCTACCCATACCTGTTTGTTTTGGCTGGGATCCCATACCAGAAAACCACCAATGCGATTGTTTTCTGCACCATTGAAAGGAAGTTTCAGGATTTTGGTTTTAACCCTTGAAGCATTGAAGGCAATATTCCATTGTAAGGGAGACTGAGCAGGGAGTACTCTGGCATTTAATTCAATCTCAATTCCTTTGTTCTGTAAGCTGCCCAAATTTGTAAGAATACTTCCAAACCCGGTGGATGGCGGCAAATTGAAATTGGTGATCAGATTGTCCGTCACGCGTGAGTAAGCATCGAATATTATTCCTACCCTATCGCTGAATATTCCCAGGTCTAAGCCAATGTTAAATGTCTTGGACTGTTCCCATTTCAGCTCGTCGTTAGCCAATACCGTATTTTGTACAGCAGATACGCCGCCGTAGCGGGATCCCACACTGTATCCTCCCTGTGCAGAATAAGGCCCCAAGCCACCTATGTTACCATTGACCCCATAACTGGCTCTCAGCTTTAAGCTGGACAAATCCGCGGGGAGCGCTTTCCAAAAATTCTCATTGTGCAGATTCCAGCCCGCTGAAATTCCCGGAAAAAAGCCCCATTTATATTTAGCTCCCAGGTTGGAAGCACCGTCATATCTGGCATTTAAAGAGAGTAGATATTTTTCACCAAAATTGTAGTTGATCCTTGAAAAATATCCGACTACTATACTTTCTGACTCATTGCTTGTGGCTATTGTAGGGGTAGGGGCCGCATTTAACGTAGGGATTAAGTCAGAAGCTGCTCCCCGGCCACCCGCCACCATAGAAGTACTTGCACTACCATAATAAGAAAATCCGATTTTTGCATCCAAGTTATGCCCGGTGCCCAAAGATTTAATATATGATAAAGTGGCATCAGCCTGCTTATTGGTAGTTTTGCCATAATTAGCGGTGGCATCACGGGTGTTGACAAATCCGTTGGGACCGTTGTAGTAAGCCGCTTTTAAAAAACGTCTTCCGTCGCCAATGGTGTTGTACAAAGACACCTGCGGATCAAATGAAAGCCCTGGAAGGAGTTCCCAATGCGCTCCTAGAGCTATTGTAACGTTATCCATGCTGTTCTTTTCAACGGTATTATCCACTAAATATTCCGGATTCTGAAACCCGGCATCCCCTGGCGCCAGCGTACCATCTTCCAACCGGTATTTTGCGGTCGGTGCAGTCGCGTGAGTTCTCTCGTATAACCAGTTGTTTCCGTTCTGTGCCGAATTCGAGTACAGAAGTCGTCCAAAAGCTTTTAAGTTATCTTTGATTTTCAGATCACCATTCAGATTCAGCGATAGTCTTTTGTAATCGGTACCAATGGCGATCCCCTGGTTGATCAAATAGCCCAGTCCGGCGTTGAAAGTTGCCTTTTCAGTACCACCGGATGCCGAAATAAAATGATTGTTGGTGATTCCTGTCCTGAATATGACGTCCTGAAAATCGGTCTCCCGAAAAATGATCGTTTTAGACGGATCAAGCGGATCCGGCATGCTCTGCCACCCCTCGTTCAACTTGTGCTTGTTTTGCTCCGTAAGATATTGAGTGGTATAGGAAGTATTCCTGGTAAGGTCGTTTCCGGTCCCTCCGGGGCTTGCAGAAGTAAGAAACACCAATCGGGCAGGGTCTTTTTTTGCCGTTTCCACAATACCCTGTCTGAAAAATTTAATAAAATCCCGGGCAGAAACAAAGTCATACTTTTTGTTAATATCGGATAAAGAAAGGTCGTAGGAATAGGTAATTTGCGCACTACCTGCTTTCCCCGACTTGGTTGTAATAATAACGATACCGTTTGAACCTCTTGCCCCATAGATTGAAGTCGAAGCAGCATCTTTCAACACTTGCATGCTCTCAATATCATCCGCGTTGATATGGTTCATATCCGTGCGGATGATCCCGTCAATAACATACAAGGGAGAGGCTCCATTGGGGTTATTGATGGATGTTCCGCCCCGAACGATCACACGGGGAGCAGCGCCGGGCTGACCTGAAGGATTTTGTACCCTGACACCACTTACAGTTCCCTGCAAAGCCGAAGCAGCATTTGCGTAAGTGACATTTTCCAGTACCTTGGTATCAAGCTTGGACACTGAAGTAGTAAGCGTATTGCGGGACTGCGTACCGTAACCGATCACCAGCGCTTCCTGTAATACTGCAGCGTCCTCCTTCATCGAAACCTCTAACACAGCTCTTTTACCCACGAGTATCTCCTGCTTCATGTAGCCCACGAAGGAAAACACCAGTACTGCGTTCTCGCCGGCTACCTCTATTGCAAACCGGCCTTCGGCGTCAGTCACCAACCCCTGTTGCGTGCCTTTTATAAGTACGTTCACACCTGGCAATGCCTGTCCGCTTTCATCGCTAACCCTCCCTGATATACGTAGTTGGGTCATTCGGATCATTTCCGCCGGAACAATGGATCTGTCGGGCATCTGTTCATAGCGGATCGACGCCAACGGACTTCCTGCGGATCGTTCCGGTTCGAGTATGTTTATTTTATTTTCAATAGGCTCCAGTTTTATGTTCTGAATGACAATACGGTTTTCCACGACCTGGTAATGTAACCCATAAGGACTCAGAAGCTTTCCCAATACCTTTTCGAGAGGCTCTCTTTCTACATTCAGGTTGGAGGGCCTTTGTTGTTGAGGCTGGGTGCCCACAAACACAAACTGCACGCGTGTCTGTCGGGTGATTTTATCCAGGGCTTCTCCCAATGTGGCATTGTGCAGCCGGAGTGTGACAGGTGCCTCCAGCAACTGCTGACCATAGGACTTCTCCGCAAATGCAATGGAAGTCAGAGAACAGACCAGCAGAGCAAGAAAAGCGCTGTATTTCATGGTTTTCTTGATATAGTAAACAAGATCACGTCTTTTGGTACGCGTTTTTTTCATAAATTTGATTTGTTAAGGTGGAACTATTCTGTTTCAGTACATGGTGGTTTTGTTTCGAAGCGCACTTCCATGTTTCTGATTTTCAAAGTTTTCGTCCTGACAGGGCCCGGGATCTGTTCCGGGCTTTTTTTTTGCTATCTATTCATAGGCGGTTCCGGGATAGTTTTGAGTATGACCAATGGTTTACTGGCGGCAGTCAATTGTTGATTTCAGCACGTAACTCCCATCCTTCCTTTTTTCAACCTTGCCATTTACTGAAATCATCAGGGTGCCGAGAATGCTTTCCAGCGAATCGTTTTCATTAAAATCCGCGTGGATAATGGGGCAATTCTCCAGCGTAGGATCATATTTGATGGTCGCGCCACGACTTCGGCGCAGGATCGCGGTCACTTCTGAGAAGGTAGTATTACGGAACCGCAATACCCCGTCTCTCCAGGATGCCTGGTCTCCGGCCGACATTTCCGATTCTTTATCCAGCTTATTATACTTCTTGTCGAATACCGCTTGCTGGTTCGGTTCCAGGCGAAGTTCGGTATCCGGGGAGGAAACTTTGACCTTCCCCGTCACAACGGCTACTGACATCGTTTCATCCTCCCGGTATGCGCGTATATTAAAGCTTGTGCCGAGTACGGTCGTCTTCAATGTGCCCGACGTGATCACAAAAGGCTTGCCGGGATCAGGCATCACGTCAAAAAAAGCCTCTCCTTCCAAAGTAACTTCCCGCGAATTCCCCGCGAACCTGGCCGGAAACGTCAGTCGGCTGGCTGCATTTAACCACACGGCGGTGCCGTCGTTAAGCTGGACTTTTCGCCTCTCTCCGGATGCAGTGACTGCCGTGATTTGCGTGGCTTGTTTTTGTGGACCGTACAGGTAGTAAAGGGCTGCCACACAAAAAGCCAGACCAAGCCATACAGCTGCCCTCGCCGGCTTCAGATACTGAAAACCAGGTCTTATACTTCCATGTTTCTGATTTTCAAAGTTTTCGTCCTGACAGGACGAAAACTTTGAAAATCAGAAACATGGAAGTGCGCTTCGAAACAAAACCA
>CAZAVR010000162.1:0-8214 GCA_964488435.1 uncultured Cytophagales bacterium
ATCCCGGGTTACAGGCCGGGACATCCGTACCTGCTGCTGATCGCGCCGGCCGGGAGGCCGGGACCACAGAGGTAACCCTTTCGTCGCTTGCAGCGCTGGAGATCGCTCAGGTGAAATCTTTGGACGTGTACTTTCAGAAGAGGTACGTGTTTTACAGGCCGGGTTCCGAAAAGGAAGCAGAGGCCGGAAAGCCTGAGGCGGCTCCTTCAAAAGAGAAATGGTTTGCTTTGGGTATGATGCCGGGTGGATTTAATCCGCAGCAAAGTGTAAGCGATCCCGGGCCGGCGACTTATGGTTTTGCGAATACCAAAAGGCAGGCGGAGGTGAGTAATAATAACGAAGCAAAGCTTTCATTTTCGCTTCAATCGCAGACCGGTTTTAAATTATCCAAACGGTGGTCAGTTGAGGCAGGGATAAGCTATCTTCGGGGCAATTCAAGTTTTGTCTCAGATGGTGTGATAAGGGATCTTGCAAAAGGGACCAGTGCCAATGTCCTTGAGGCTGCCTATTTTACGGCAAGTACCCAGGATAAGAACCTGCAAAATAGTCCGAACAGTAATCCTTTAAAGGAGATGGTTTCTGGTATAGCGTATGTTGATCTGGCAAAAGAGACATTCAATAATTATCAGTATCTGCAATTGCCTTTGCAGGCGGGATTTAGCCTGAATCCTGAGGACAAACTTAACTTTGTGATTTTGGGAGGCGTTGCGGCCAATTATTTCTTAAAAAATGAATTCGGTACTGCTTCAGGTTTAACACAGTCTAATGTGGCAGGAAATAGTGTTTACCGTACTTTCAACTGGGCCGGGACGACAGGTCTTCGGGTTAATTTCCAGGTGTCTTCGAAATGGAACATGAATCTCACCGGCTCCTATCAACAATCGCTCTTGTCGGGCTTCAGAGAGAACAGCGGGCTCAATGCCTATCCGCAGTGGTACGGGTTGGGTTGGGGTGTTCGCTATTCTTTTTAATAGCTCTTAACGAATTAACTTGTCATCTGAGTGGTCGTGCTATCGCAGCGGCTTGATATGATACCTAACCATACTTAGAAATGATATGGCAACTCCATTAAAAAGCTTATTCCAGATAGTCATTGCAGGGGCCGGTTTGGTTTCCTGTGACATGACCCGACAGACTCCGGAGGCAGAAAACAGAGGCGGTGTACGTGTTCAGATCTCTGAATCGGTTGCAGAAAGAACAACCGGTTTTGCGTTTGAATTTTTGAAGAGGCTGGAGCAAAGCCAGCCTGCGGACGATAATTTTTTTGTCTCTCCGCTAAGTCTGCATGTGGCTTTGGGAATGCTTTTGAACGGAGCTGAAGGAGAAACAGCCGACGAATTGAAGAAGGCATTGAATGTTGAAGGGGTGTCTGTTGATGAGCTGAACGAGGTTTATGAGACACTTACAGAAAAATTGCCACTTGCAGACCCTAAAGTGGAGCTGGGTTTGGCCAACGCAGTGTGGTACCGGAATGGCCTGGAAGTAGAGCGGGAATTTATCGCCTCGATGGAGGAGAAGTTTAAAGCCGGCGTCTATGGAGAGGATTTCAACAGCCAGGCCACAGTTTCCAAAATAAACGGCTGGGCAAGTCGGCACACGAACGGAAAAATAACCAGGGTCCTGGATAAAATAGATCCGGAGGATGTCATGTTTCTGATGAATGCACTTTATTTTAAAGGAGACTGGAAGTATCAGTTTGACGCCGCTAAAACCACTGAAGCTGGATTTTATATGTCCGAAGGTCATCATAAAACCGTGAAAATGATGAACGTATCAGCCTCGCTCGGTGTGGTGTCCAATAATAGATTTGTGGCAGTGCAGCTGCCCTATTCCAACGGTCAGTTTCATCTCACCTTAATTCTTCCGAAAAACGGTTCAGTTAATGATCTGATCAGAGGGTTTGAAAAGTCGGATTGGGATCAGCTGCGGAGCGATTTTCATACAAAAATTCCCGTGCAGGTCAAGCTTCCCAAATTCACATTTAAATATGCCGCGAATCTGAACGAAACGCTGGAAGCACTGGGGATGAAACGTGCCTTTACAGAGAAGGCTGAACTTGGGAAAATCAGCCAGGCCGCTAAATTGTTTGTGAGCTTTGTGAAACAGGATACCTATTTGGCGATAGATGAAAAAGGAACTGAGGCAGCAGCTGTAACAAATATAGGGATAGGTGTCACCAGTGCTCCTTCAGGTCCGCAGTCTGTTGTGTTTGACAAACCTTTCCTGTTTTTTATCAGTGAAAATTCTTCTAACACCGTTCAATTTATGGGAAGGGTGATGAATCCTTAGTTTTTTTTAGAGGATTACAACCATTTTATAGCCCGGGGGCTCTTTACTGTATGGAATCAGGTAAATATTAGGTTATAAGTTTCGATAGAAGACCATTAGCCATGAAAAGAAATTAAAGATGTAAAGCGTCAGTGACGTCTGGCGTTTTCTGGGTGCGTTATCGTCCGGCAGCTTTTGCAGCCGGACGATTTTGTTTTTGGAGTTTTACGTCTGAACAATGGGCGGTAAGAAATGGTGGAGGCCGCTGCTTTTTTGTTGATCCTGGGGAAGGTCGTATGTCCGTGATTCCGGACTACGCGTCCCGGACTGCGCGTCCCGGACTGCGCATTTTGTCAGTATTTTTACCGCCCGGAGCCTACCGCCAAAAGCCTACCGTCTGAAGCCTTTAGTTCGTGAGATTTTAAATGATTATACTTGCCAGTCATTCAGGAAAGGGTATCATGACCAAAGAAGAATCTGCCGGCACCGTTGGAACAGCTACAGCTATGTTTATCGCTGTGGCGAATATGGTAGGGACGGGTGTTTTTACCTCTTTGGGGTATCAGATTATTGGCATTCAATCTCCTTTTGCACTCCTTATGCTTTGGATAATAGGAGGGCTTCTGGCGCTGGCCGGAGCATCCTGTTATGCCGAACTGGGCGCAGCATTACCAAGGTCTGGCGGTGAATACCATTTTCTCTCCGTAATTTATCACCCTGCAGTTGGTTTTGTGGCCGGTTGGGTATCATTGATTGCGGGTTTTGCCGCGCCGACTGCGCTTGCTGCGATCGCTTTTGCCAAATACGCGGGCGTCGTTTTTGATTCAGTGAGCGCGAATCATCTCGCCGCATGCTCCGTGATTGTGCTTTCTGCTATTCATGGCTTACATGCGGCACTTGGCCGTTATTTTCAGGATGTGTTTACCATACTGAAGATTATTCTGATTCTTTTCTTTATCGTTGCGGGCCTTTCAGCGTCCGAGCATCAATCCCTGAACCTGATCCCGGATGTAAGGGCATTATCAGAAATGGCCAGCCCTTTTTACTTTATCTCTTTGGTGTATGTTTCCTTTGCCTACACGGGGTGGAATGCGGCGGCTTATTTTGTGAGAGAGATAAGGAATCCGGAGCGGAACCTTAAGAAGGCACTTTTTTATGCTACATTCCTGGTGATGATTTTGTATGTATTTCTAAATTATGTGTTTCTCTATGTTGTTCCGGCGGGGGAGCTTTCCGGCAGAATAGAGATCGGTTTTATTGCCGGTTCGAGACTATTGGGCGAAGATGGCGGAGCTGTTATTTCCCTGATCATTTCGGTATTGATGTTGTCGACTATTGGCGCTATGGTTTTTATAGGTGCCAGGATCAACCAGGTGATAGGGCGCGATTACAGGCTGTTTTCTCCGCTTGCCCGTGTGTCAAAGCTGGGTACACCGTTGAACGCCATTTTTTTTCAGGGTCTGGTCACCCTGTTCTTTATTTATTCGTCCACTTTCGAACAGGTGATAGTATATGCAACATTTACCTTGATGTTGATGAATAGCCTGACAGTTGGAGGCGTATTTATATTACGTTTCAGAGCTCCCCGCTTGCGCAGGCCTTACCGTACATGGGGTTATCCGTTTACGCCGGTTTTCTTTCTCATTGCCAATATGGCTATTATCTGGTACGTATGCGCAGAGAGGCCCGTCGAGTCTCTGGCGGGAGCGGGTGTCGTCTCGCTCGGTTTTGTACTCTATTATTTTAACAGCCGAACAGATGCCGGATAGGCTGACGCGGCATGGGTTGATTCGTTGCCTCAGTAAGTGAGGTATACACAATCATGACCGAGCGGTTTTATATCACAGATTTTTTTTAGTCAACAGGCAACTTTTCTGCGTTTTTTTCCGTCCTTAATAGTATGGTGGGACAGCGTTGTTTGCGTGAAAGCCCTTTGAAATAGCATCTTTTTCATTGAAACAGAATTTTTTAAAATTATTTAACAAAAAAACAAGGTACTATGTATTGCATAATACCTAATAAAACATATATCTTTACATCAGAATATCAGGCGGAAGAGCATTAACTTGTCAATGACTATGAAAAATCTAAAAATACTTTTTGTGCTGCTCATCTTTAGTTTACAGGCCGGTGCGACGGGCTACTCACAGAATATGTTTGTCGCTCAGAAGAAGCTTTCTGAAAGCAAAGCACCGCGCTCTGTCCGTTCGGTCGAGAAAGCTAAGAAGCAGGATGTGACCGCAATGGGGGAGGAGGAGCCGAGGGATTTTTATAAGAAAGAGGTGAAGGCGGTGGGGCGGTCTGTATCTCAGATGCTTTCGGGATGGATTCTTAAACTTGTTTGTAAGGATCTTTCCTAGCGAAGTGTGATGTTGGAGGGCATCACGTCTCCATCTTCTTCGCAATCATTAGCCGTCCTGCGCTGTCGTACTGAATGATTTCTTCTTTGAGAAGTTGTCGGATGGCCGACAGGAGATGATTTTCCTCTATGTCAGTGTGTAAAAACAGATTTCCGGGACTTACGGGAGACAGGTTGCGTATCAGACGCAGAATTTCTGTTTTTATTACATCTTCCGGTTGGGAAGGCTTGCTTTCCCGATCTCTCCTGTTGGCGAGGCAGATGTCACATACACCGCAGGCAAGGGAATTATCTTCTCCAAAATAATCCAGTAAAAGTTGAGTTCTGCATCGCTTCTGGTGTACCGCATAGTTGATGACGGCACCGACTTTTGCGAGATCGGCATTTTTCTTGTTAAGAATGTTTCTCCAGTTCAATGGAAGGTTTTCTGTGTCAAAACGTGGTGTCAGAAAAGTGAGTTGAGGTTTGTCTATTTTTTTTTCAAACTGGATTATATTTCTTTCAGCCATGAAGTGGAGAAACTTGGTCACTTCGGATTCATTGGCAAAAAAGGCAGAAGCGATTTCCTTCTCTGAAATTTTCACAAAATCCGTAAATAGTTCGCCACCGTACAGGCGTAAAATAATCTGTACAAACTTATCCAGATCGGGATATCTTAAGCGGAAATCGTATAGACCACTGTTGTCGACAATGATATGAATTTTGGAAGGGATATTAAAGTCGTCGTCCACCTGGATTAAGCCCTCTTTTTCCAGCAGTTTAATGGCATAATACGTCTCAGATGCGGGTAAGGCGAATATCTGGCAAAAGGATTTTATATCGAAGGGATAAGAGGCCATTTCCCCCGAACCTATGGGTAGGTGATAATAATTGGCCAATGCCTGATACACTTGTCTGATGTTTTCAGGTGGCGGGTATTTTTTCATCACCATCACTTCCAGGTCATGGATGTCCTTATCGTCGTATAGTGCTACGGCGTAGGCCTTCTTTTCATCGCGCCCCGCCCTTCCTGCTTCCTGGTAATAGGCATCCAGATTATCCGGCAATTCATAGTGTATCACGATTCGTACATCTGGTTTGTCTATTCCCATGCCAAATGCGTTGGTAGCAACTATAATTCTTACACGATTCGTAATCCACGCGGATTGCTTTTCATTTCTCTCTTTGATGGGAAGCCCGGCATGATAAAAATTTGCCATAATTCCCTGCTGATTGAGCCAATCAGATATTTGGCGGGTTTTTTTTCTGCTTCTCACATATACAATCCCGCTGCCTGCGATGCGGTTGAGGATATGAAGTAATTTTCGTTCTTTACTTTCTTCTCTGATGACAGAATAGGATAAGTTAACGCGGGCGAAAGAGCTGGTAAAAACCTTCTCCTTTTTCATTTGGAGCTTGTCCAGTATATCCGCTCTGACTTCGGGAGTGGCTGAGGCGGTAAGCGCTACTACCGGCACCGAAGGAATCAATTCTCTGAACCCGGGTATGAGAAGGTAAGGAGGACGAAAATCATAACCCCAGGCCGAAATGCAATGGGCTTCGTCAACGGCCAGCAGGCAGATATTCATTTTTTTTGCCCTTTCAATCATGATCTCCGTTTGCAATCTTTCGGGAGACACATAGAGGAACTTCGTGTTCCCATAAATGCAGTTGTCAAGGGTAATGTCTATTTCTCTTTTACTCATCCCTGTGTGTACAGCCGCCGCAGGGATACCTTTTTTGCGCAACTGTTCCACCTGATCTTTCATCAGCGCAATGAGTGGACTGACGACGATGCATACCCCCTCCATAACCAGGGAGGGGACCTGAAAGCAAATGGATTTTCCTCCTCCGGTAGGTAAAAGTACCAATGTGTCATTCCCCTGGAGCAGGGAAACGATTGCTTCCTCCTGCATGGGCCTGAAACCATCGTACTTCCAATATTTCTTCAGAATTTCCTGAGGAGTGTTCATGGTAATCAAAATACAGAGATTCCAGGGATATACCGGGATTTAAAGTTACTATATTTTTGACATTCGTTCTTCTCTTTCAAACAAGTATAAAGACTCGGGTACTGACCAATGCTATTTTCATAAATGATCATGATCATATTCCAGGGTAGGCTTAGTAAGTAGTTTTGAAAAAAAATGGAAGTGTCGCAAGCGTGAGCCGTTCACATGTATTTGCGCTCAAAATGTATGATTATACCGGTGTGTCTGACCTGGAACACTACCGAAAAATAGAAAGTAGTATGGATCAGTATCTTCTAAATAAATACAATGTTCCCGGGCCCCGGTATACCAGCTATCCCACTGTGCCCTATTGGGACACGAAGCCGGTGTCAGAATCAGATTGGAAAGATTTGGCAAAACAAACTTTTACAGAGACCAATCGTGAGCATGGCATTAGTCTGTATATACATCTTCCATTTTGCGAGAAATTATGTACTTATTGCGGCTGTAACACAAGGATCACGATCAACCACCAGGTGGAGCGTGTGTATATGGAGGCAGTGTTAAAAGAATGGCAGCTTTACACGTCTTTTCTACAAGACAGGCCTCATATCCGGGAAATACATCTGGGAGGAGGCACCCCGACTTTTTTCAGCCCCGCGAATCTTCAGGAATTGATTTGTAAAATTCTCGACAAGGCAGAGGTACCTCTTCAGCACGAGTTCGCTTTTGAAGCACACCCCGGCAATACGACGGACGAGCATCTTCAGGCCCTTTACGACTGTGGATTCAGAAGGATCAGTATCGGGGTGCAGGATTTCAATCCTGAGGTTCTGAAGATCATCAACAGACATCAGACCTACAACCAGGTTCGCCATTTGACTGAGCAGGCCAGGGAGATCGGTTTCAGCTCGGTTAATTATGATCTGGTGTATGGCCTGCCCTTGCAGAATCCGGAGATGATGTATGAAACTATTGAAAAAGTGGCCGGGTTGCAGCCTGACCGTATCGCTTTGTACAGTTACGCACATGTACCGTGGCTAAAGCCTGGTCAGCGAAAGTTCACGGAGCAGGATTTACCTGATGCGAGTCTCAAGCTTGCTTTGTATTACACCTGCCGGGAGTATTTATCCCTTTCCGGCTATGAGGATATAGGCATGGACCATTTCTCATTGAAGAGTGATCCACTTTATTATGCTTCCAGATACGGAGGGCTTCACCGTAATTTTATGGGTTATACCACGCAGCATACGCCCTTGCTTATCGGTCTGGGGGCTTCGGCCATCAGTGATAGCCAGGGAGCATATATTCAGAACGAAAAGACAGTGGAGGCTTATTACAAGTCCCTGAAGGCAGGAAATCTTCCCATTTTTCGAGGCCATATACTCACCGAAGAGGACAAGATACTTCGCAAACACATTCAGCAGCTGATGTGTTCATTCGAAACCGACTGGATTGAAGAAGAGGACCAGTGTGAGGCCGTCTATGCGGCAGTTGAACGTTTAGAGGAGTTGGTGTCCGACGGGCTTGTCGATATTCTGCGGGGTCGTGTAAGAGTGACAGCCCGGGGGCGGGCCTTCGTCCGCAACATCTGCATGGCGTTTGACGAGCGAATGTGGTGTGGTGTGGCCGAACGCAGATTATTTAGTCAGGCTG
>CAZAVR010000163.1:0-8212 GCA_964488435.1 uncultured Cytophagales bacterium
GCATTTGCTGGTCGAAATTGTAAAAATTACTACCCTGAGTGAAGTATTTCCAGTTCGCCACGATGTCGTTTCCCTGTACACCGTAGAAGCCCAGGTTTAAATCGAAACGGTTCCATCTCAGGTTTGATGTAAGTCCGTAGGTGAATTTGGGCCATGGATTCCCGATGGTTGTACGGTCGTTTTGATCAATCACCTGGTCGTTGTTCAGGTCTTTAAAACGAATATCCCCCGGCGATGTTCCGGATGTCTGGTAAGCGTGCGCACTCACATCCGCATCCGTCTGGAACAAACCATCGGCCACATAGCCGTAAAAGCTGCCAATAGGTTGCCCCACGACTGTCCTGGAAAAGCTGCCTTCAAACAGGGCTGCCTGAGCGTTGCTCAATTTGGTTACCTTATTGATGTTGTTCGACAAGTTAACAGAAACGTCATAGGTGATTTTGGACGGAGCATTGTTGCGGTAGGTAACGAGTAATTCTACTCCCTGATTATTCACATCTCCACCGTTCACAAAAGGTGGAGTAGTAAGCCCCGAATACGCCGGAACCGGCACTCTTAGCAGCATGTTCGAGGTGTTTTTATTATAGTAAGCCGCTGAAGCGGACACCCTGTTTCCGAATCCGGTGAAATCAATGCCTATTTCTGTTTCGTTTGTCGATTCCCATTTTAGATCAGGGTTGCCTAAACTTGTGGCAGCATGTCCCTGAGAGATGTTGTTTCCGAAACCGTAAATAATGTTAGGCGTTACTGTACTGGCAAATGCATAATTGGGCAGGGAATTCTGGTTGCCCAGCATTCCCCAGCCTGCCCGGATTTTAAGGTCATTGATATAAGAGACGTCTTTGAGAAAGGCTTCATCTGAAATACGCCAACCCATGGAGAAAGAAGGGAAAACACCATAGCGATTGTTTCGTCCAAACTTTGATGATCCGTCGACGCGCAGGTTACCGGTGAAGAGGTATGTCCCCCGGAAGTTGTAATTAACTCTTCCCAGGAAGGATAACATCCCATATTCACCGGCTCCTCCGCTTACCATTTGCCCAACGGGTGCGAGGCTCAGGTATCTCAGGTGTGGATCAATGTCGGCATTCGCCGGAAGATTTTGTCCCGTTGCCAGGACATCTTCTATATGGTTGGAGAGTGCAGTAACTCCGCCAAGCACTTCGAGGTCGTGAAAGCCAAAAGATTTTTCGTAGGTAAGTGTATTTTGCCAGTCCCAGTTCGTCGTCTGGGTAATTTGCCTGCTTACGCTCCTGACGAGATTACGTTGCAACGGAAAAATATCGAAAGCAGGAATGAAATTATAGAGGCTGGAAAACCCCAGGTTTACGTTGATCTGGCTTCGGAATCTCAGACTGTTGCTCAGCCGTGCATTGAGATATGCACTTCCGTTAAGCACAGGACTATGGGTGGTATTTGTATACAAGGTAGCCTCTGCCACGGGGTTTTTGGTGTCGGAGAATTTAGGATATCCCCATGTGCCGTCCGGGTTTTTGACGGGCACCGTTGGATCCATGTGCCAGGCATTAGGTACGACGTTGCGCGCCCCGAATTCCGGGAGGCTGTTCCGTTTTCCATAACTGATCGCCATGTTTTCTCCTATGGAAACCGAAGGAGAAAGATGGTACTCTGAGTTAACACGGAAGCTAATCCTGCTGTAATCCGTATTGAGTACTGTTCCTGTCTGTTTGAAATATCCGCCCGAAAGGTAGAACGTGCCCTTCTCTGTTCCGCCGCTTGCCGATATCTCTGCGTTGAAAATGGACGCATTTCTGAAGATCGCGTCCTGCCAGTCCGTGCCCTCACCGAGACTTTCCACGTTTTTGAACAACGGGTCTTTCCCTGCAGAGGTCAGCGCTTTGTTGTACAACTCTGCATATTGCCGGCCATTGACGAGAGGAAGTGTACGGTGAATCTGCTGTACCCCCGTGTAAAGATTGACCTGAACATCCGAGGAACCGGCGCTCCCTTTTTTGGTAGTAATAATAATCACACCGTTGGCTCCCTGTGCACCATAAATGGCTGACGCCGAAGCGCTTTTCAGGATTTCTATGGACGCTATCTGATTGGGATCTATACTCAGTGGAGAAGCGCCCAGATTGCCGTCTATCACGTAAAGGGGGTCGCTGTTATTTACCGTCCCGGCCCCACGAATCCTTACCATAAGAGAAGAGCCAGGCGATCCGGAGTTCTGAACGATCTGTACACCGGCCACTTTACCCTGCATGGCCTGACCTACCTGTTGCACCGGCTGATTGGAAATGTCTTCCATGGGTACCGAGGCGATCGAAGAGGTTACATTTCGTTTGCTCTGCGTACCATATCCTACTACCACCACTTCTTCAATGCTCGCTATATTTTCTGTCATCACGACATCAAGGGTGGTGCGGCTGCCGACATTAACTTCCCGGGTATTGTATCCTATGAATGAAAACACAAGTACTGTATTGCCTTCGGACAGATGAATGGTAAAATCCCCGTTTTGATCGGTAATAGCTCCCGTCTGGGTTTCTTTGATGATGATACTGACGCCAGGCAGGGGCTGACCTTTTTCGTCCGTTACACGTCCTCTCACCGGTGCAGACTTCGCGGAAAACCTGTTTATTTCAGGCTCATCCGGTGATGTCTGCTCCGAGAGGATGATACTTTTGCCTTCCTGTTTAAAATGGAAAGGGGTGTTTTGAAGAATCAGTTCCAGGGTTTGTTGAACTGTTCGCGTACCCATTTCTAAACGTATATTGTTATACGAAGAAACCTTTGAGGATAGGTAGAAAATATTGAATCCGGATTGCAACTGAAGCTTTGACAACGCATTTTTTAAAGAAGCGTTTTTTACCTCAAATTGAATTTTAGTTTTCCGGATGTCCTGGGCCCCGCTGGTTTTGGCGAACAAAACCTGGGCTGTGATGAGTAAAATAGTGCCACAGAATATCCCTATCCTCATAAGCATTTTTATTTTTGCACCTATCCCGTCCGGGAACGGCGCATACCGATACAGGCTTGCAAAAGCGAAATAGTTTTGCATTCTTTGTGAAGTTTAAAAAGTTGAACCGATTTTTTGAACTGAAAACTCCTTCTATGCTGTCCAGGCGGAGGAGTTTTTTTGTGAATTTAACGGGCTAGGGGCCTCTGGTCAACCGAAGTCTCGACATGGGATTGGGGTTTAGTTTTTTTTAATCACATTTCTTTCCATCAATAATTACACGACGGTTGCCTTCCATCGTATAGGTCGTGTGGCTGGTAATCGTCAGGATTTGTATCACCTCCTCCAAGGTTTCGGTCCCACTGAAACGACCCGTAAAACGGCACTGTTTCAGATCATTATTTTTAAAGGTAATAGTTACCTGATAACGCTTGCCAAGCCTTTCAGCCAACGTTTCAAACGACATATTGTCAAAAACCATGTCTTCCTTCACCCACGACAGAAACTCGGGTTGTTTGCTTATGTCACCTTCTATTGTCTCGGCCGTTTTAAGGTCGTAGTCTACCTGGTCGTCTTTATTAAGGACTGCAATGAGGTGATTTTCGTCTTCTACCCTTACTTTGCCGCGAGTTACACTCACGATGACTTTTTCGCTTTCAGGCCAGGCTTTGATTTCAAAGGCTGTGCCGAGTACAGTGGTTTTGACTTTTCCTGTGTGGATGATGAAAGGTTTTTTGACAGAACGCTGGTTCCGGTCCATATAGGTCACGTGGGCAATATCAAAATATGCCTCTCCCGTCAGATGTATTTCCCGATGGCGCGAATTGAAATCTTTATCGTACGTCATGTGGCTGCCCTTGCGCAGTAGTGCTTTGCTTCCGTCAGGCAGCACCACAAAATGATTCGACTCGGATGGTTCGACAGATATAGTGTGAGGCGCAATGGCGGGCTTTGCGGGGACTGTGGCCGAATAGTGATAATACAAGCCCAACGCAACGCAAGAAATCAGCAGCAAGACGCTGGCTGCCCTGAAGGCAGGGTGCTTCCATAAATTGAAGAAGATCGGATCTCTCCGGGTTATTTTCTTCGCAATGCCTGCTTTTATCCGGGATTCTATCGCCGAAAGTTCATGGGCATCCAACTGTTCGGTTTGGTCAGGTTCGGAATCGAAAAGCCCGTAATACTTATCGATCGCTTCATTTTGCCTGTCAGAAGCATCCCGGGCGAGGTACTTTTCAGCCAGTTTCCTGAATTTTACTTTATATGGGTTCCTTTTTGTCACGGTCTCCGCATTTTTATACATAGTGTATAAACTGCGGAAAATCTCCTAAGGTCGTATCATTTTTTTTAAATATTGTGCGCTTTGACAGGCGGGTATATTAAGGTTAAAGAGAGAATGGCGCCGGTTTTAAGAAAGGTTTTGGTTGTAGAACAGGGCTACCATCAGAAGGAAGTGTTTGAATACGGTCAGGCGAAAGCTCGCTTTGGCAGTAATTAGTTGGTTTTGAACGGTTTTCTGTGAGATATTCATTACATCGGCAATCTCTTTGGTTTCCATACCTTCCAGGTAACGCATCCTGAAAATGTTACGCCGGCTCTCCGGCTGTGTCTCCAGCCACTGATTTATAACCGAGATGAGTTCTTCTTCGAAACAGCCGGCGTCCGCATCATCAGCCGAAACACCCAGGTGCTCCAGGGGTTCTTCAAAGTGAGGGAGGGTCTTGTTGCGCCTGTACAAGGCAAAGACCTGGTATTTGACCGAAGAAAGCAGGTAGGGAAGTAGTTCGTCAATTTCCCGCCGGCTCCTCTTTTTCCACAAATCTACAAATACGTCCTGCACTATATCTTCGCACTGTTGCTGATTGCTTAGCCTTCTGAACGCTTCATTGTAGATTTTTTTCCAGTAGCGCGTGTAAATTTCATCAAAAGCAGAAGCCTGGTCATTCTGAAGGAGAAGGACGAGTTCCGAATCTGTATGCTGACTGAATACACGCATGAATATGACTTAGGGACGAAATTTAGGAAAAAAAGTAATGTGATACCCTAAATCACTATAGCATTGGCTGCTTTTCGTAAAAATGGTCACCTGAAATTTGGGTTGGTGGACATAGTTGGAGATGGAGTGAAAGGAGGTTAGCGTGTGATTTTCCGGCCTTATACATCGAGGAGTTATGGCTGCCCCGCCTGATTTTTCGCGTAGGTTTATCCGCAAAAAATAGATCAGTGCCTGAGATGATGATTGTGAAGATCCTCGTGGAGAGGGTGTATATACCGGGTTTGATGGAATGAGTGTGATTTGGAAAATAGAAAACCAAATATTATTTTGATTTTTGGCTGTAAATTTGGGTTTAGGCTAGATGGCTGGAAGTTTGTTTTTATATTTCGATATAAAAATCTGTATTTTTTTGTTTTTCGAAATTATATTTTGTTTTAAGAGGCGCGGCCGCTGTTTCAGGCGGCCGCGCTGTAGGTTAGTCTTTTTTAGCAGAAGGTTCTACGCGGAAGCTCTTTCGGGCGGTAAAAGTCTGTCCGAAAAGATCCGTTGCTCTTACTTCAACAGAATGTTCTCCTACTGAAAGGCGCTTCTCGTACTCAGGGAAACCACCTCTCCAGAGGTGTGGGCTTTTGGAAGCGTTTCCGGGTCTTCTCCCAGGCATAAGGTGTTCAGTGAAATCCCACCTGTGCAGCAGATCCAGGTAAGCGGGGTCTTCTCCTTCAACAAAACTCATCGGCATCCATTGGCCATTGTCAATCTTGTATTCCACCTTGTTTGACTGGTGCCCCATGAAGAAATTAACATATACGCCGGCGGTAGTATTTCGATCGGCCGGGATCACCTTTGGCGCAAATACTTCCATTTTATAGTCGGCAGGCTTACCCGCTACTTTATAGTCGATGGCGTATTGGTTGCCCTTGATCTTTAAAAAAGCATAGCCCTTGGGCGTTCCGTCACGCATGGTGGCATAGGGAATGCCGTTTTCATCAAGTTCGCCTGAGTACCAGTCGCCGGAAGTTGTTCCTGCATTGTACTCGTGATGGGGCTTGTCTTGCAGCCACCCGGTTTCGCGGGTATGCAGGTGCTGGCGTTGCTGGTGGGTATGTGCTGAAATCGACATCGTTTGCGGGTATTCCCGCAATAGTCTGAACAAACGCTGGCGGTCTTCATTCCGGAAAGAGGGACTGAAGAGGGGTATGTGAAACGCCAGTACTATGAGATGATCCTTAGGGACAAATTTAAGGTCGTTTTCCACGAAATCCAGCTGATCTTTACGAAAACCTGCCTGGTAGCCCTCCCCATCCCGGGGATCGGGATATAGAATGTTGTCCAGTATGATAAAGTGGGCCTTCCCATAATTGAAGGAATAATTTGCCGGGCCGAAATGCGCCTCATAGGTGTCATCAGACAGGGAGTCTGCGGTTGCGTCATAGTCAATGTCGTGATTCCCTATCACGTTATACCAGGGTATACCTACGTTCTTCACGGCTTCTGCGTAAGGTTGGTGAAGATCGAGATCATCTCCGACAAGGTCACCCAGGCTAAGGCCGAATGCCACATTTTTGATACCTTCTAGTTCTTTGACGATGCCGCGTGCAAAGAAATCGACAGCTTCTTTCGTATATGGTTGAGGGTCTCCAAACAGGAGTAGGGAGAAATTTTGATCCTCGTTTTTAGCAAAAAGCGGAAAATCCACAGAGGCAGGCAGCGGACCAGTCGGTGCCACACCCTTGTAACGAAGAGCAGGGGAGCCCTTTGGTTTATGGATCTGGTAAAATGCAGGAAGATTCAGCGCATTAAGCGGAGACTGATAACCGGAAGGTTTAACGACAAAAATAATGTTATCCTCACCGATGGGCAGCATGTATTTTCCATCGGCTCCGGTTTGTACTACTTCTACACCATTGGACACACCGATTCCGGCGATACCCTTTTCTTTCTTGTCTTTCTTAGAATTGCCGTTTTCGTCATGATAGACGTAACCGGTCACTGTTTTTTGGGACCATGCTTGCGAAAACAAAGCAAGTGTGGTGAATAACAGCAGGCAGGTTTTTTTCATTTTACAAATGATGGTTAAATGGTTAGAATTGTGTTTAATCAACAGATACGACTACTGTTGCCTTGATTTGAATCTGAATGCGCGGACGATCTTGTCGAAAATGGCAGTATTTTCATATATGCCGGAGAAGACTTCCGCACCGGGTCCATAAGCGAACACCGGGATCATTACACCTGTGTGGCCTCCGGTTGTGAATTTCCCTTCCACTTTGCCGGTGGTAAAATCTCCGCCGTTGATCGAGAATCCGCCGGTTTCATGATCGGCAGTAATAATCACCAGGGTATTCCCGTCTTTCTCCGCAAAATCCAGAGCCGCTCCGATGGCTTTGTCAAAGTCCAGCATTTCATCGATAATATACCGGGTGTCATTTGCATGTCCGCCCCAGTCGATTTGCGAACCTTCTGCCATCAGGAAAAAGCCTTTCTTATTCTTATTAAGAATATCCAGCGAAGTTTTTACTGATGTCAGCAGCTGATCACCTCTTCCTTCCGATATTTTCGGCTGCTCTTTGTCGGCCAAAAAGCCCGCGAGTTTACCCGAGGTGGTTTTTTGTACCTCCTCTATGGAATAAGCTATCTGGTAATTTTTTGCCTTCAGTTCGTCGATAAGGTTGCGCCCGTCTTTTCGTTTTGTAAAGTGATCCAGCCCGCCGCCGACAAAGACATCCACATCGGTTTTGAGAAAGTCAAGTGCAATATCCTCAACCGAGCCCCTTGAAGATTGGTGTGCTATGAAGGAAGCCGGCGTTGCATGTGTTACGGAACAGGTGGATAGTAATCCGGTCGCTTTTCCGTTTTGTTCGGCAATTTCCAGGATAGTGGGTTGAGGATTGCCCTGCGCATCTACGCCGATCCCCCCGTTATTGGCTTTCTTTCCTATAGCGAATGCTGTAGCACCTGCGCCAGAGTCAGTGATAAAGTTGTTTGCAGACCGGTTTTTATGAAAGCCTGTGAAAGTTACCCGCTCCAGGTTTAGGCTCCCTTTGGCGGCCACCAGACCAGCGTATACCTGGGACACTCCCATACCGTCGCCGATCATAAGGATGATATTTTTGGGTTGTTTACGCGAACCGCGGCTTTGGGCACCAGTGTCAACAGTACTCCAGGTCAGCAGGAACAGGAGGAGCATAATTTTCTTCATGAATCAGAGATTTACAGATTAAGGCTGCAAGTAACAAATCCAATGTTAACTCATTGTGAACTTCAGTTAATTAAGCTGATCGGAATTTGAGGTT
>CAZAVR010000164.1:0-8121 GCA_964488435.1 uncultured Cytophagales bacterium
AGGTGGCTCTTTATTCCGGCCATGGTTGGTTTCCAACGTGGTAAACTCCAGGGAATAACCCAACCCTTTTTCTCCCTCGGAGAAGGGTAAAAAAGGGTTTCGGCGGCTTTTTTTTGACGCTCATCTTCACCCGTATTCAGGTTAACCAGGCCAGGTGTTACAACCGCAGCCAGCGCGGAGCGTAATTCCAAAGCCGTTTGAAACCTTCGTTCCGGTCTCTTCTGAAGCAGACGATCCAGTAAATCTTCTATTTTGGCAGGTACCCCCGGAACATGCTTTCGCACAGGTATCGGCCTTTTGGAGAGGATTTGAGTGAGGAGCGTCCCTTCTTCCGCCCCATCAAAGGGCATCCGGCCTGTAAGGAGTTCATACAGCAATATACCGACTGCGTAAAGATCCGACTGTACGGAGGGTTTCTCCCCGTTCAACAACTCCGGAGCCATATACTCCAGCGTACCTACGACCCTGTCCGTACGGGTCAGCCGCTGGCTTCCGGCCAGATGGGCGATGCCAAAATCCATCAGTTTCACGCTACCTTCTTCCTTCAGCAGCATGAGATTGGCCGCCTTCATGTCCCGGTGAAGAATTCCCTTTGTATGCGCATGGTGCAACCCATCAATGGCCTGGATCACAGTTCTTACCGCCGGCTCAAGATGAAGTCGTCCCTTTTGTCTTAGCAAACGCTCTAAAGTCACGCCGTTGATCCACTCCATCACAATTACACGTTCCTGCTTGTCCTGTAAGAAGCTGTAAAGGGTAGTTACATTCGGATGATTCAACCGGGCCAGAAGCACGGCCTCATTCCTGAATCTTTCCATAAATACCGCATCGCGGATCAAATGGGCATGAAGCATTTTCAGGGCAACCGGACGCTGTAAGATCGTGTCCGTTGCTTTGTACACTGTCCCCATTCCACCTTCGCCCAGGAGTTCCTCCACCTGGTAGTTATGAATTTTACGGCCAAGCATTTTTTCAGACTTAAAGGATAAGACAATTACAAAAACTTGGATACGATAAGTATTACGCCCGCGGACGTTAACTTATCGTATCTCTTCGGTGGGATATATAGTTCGGAATTCTTCTTCGGACACATGTTCAACCAAGACAACGGTGATGTTATCATGCCCTCCGCGTTGTTTGGCAAGCTCAACCAATTGCCTGGCTGCTTCCCGCAGGGGCGCTCTCAAAAGCATCTGTGCTATTTCCTCCCCGGAGAGATAATCATACAATCCGTCGCTGCATATCAACAGCCGGTCTTCATCATCGAATTTGTGTGCGATGCTAACGATATCAGGCTCAAACCTCGCACGCGTTCCCATGGCACGGGTCAGTACGTTTCGCTCCGGATGCTTTTCCGCCTCATCCGGCGTAATGACTCCCTGATCCACAAGATTTTGCACATAAGTATGGTCCGTAGAAAGCCGGAACAACTGACCATTTTTTAAAAGGTAGGCACGGCTGTCGCCCGCATGAGCCAGGTACAATTGGGTATGAAAGATGACCAGCGCTGTGCAGGTTGTTCCCATACCCTTATAAATTTCATTTTTGCCTGCCAGCTGCCAGATAGACCTGTTGGCTTTGGTCATGGCGAAAAACAGGCTTTCCTCCGCTGCTTCTTCACGTTCGAAATAAGTCTTACTCACAATGTCTACAGCCATCTGCGAAGCCACTTCTCCTGCTGCATGCCCCCCCATTCCGTCGGCCACGATAGCCAGACATCCTTTGGATGTTCTTTCCTCTATCGTAGCAGGCCGCACAAAAAGTCCTGCATCCTCGTTAGTCTTCCTCACCATGCCAACATCAGAAATAACGATGGCCCGCAAATCCCCGGATGGAGAAGGTCGCTCTCCGTCCTCGCGCCTGGCGGAAAACCAATTTTTCCAAAACATGGTCGGATTTTTTTGTTTAAAAGACTTGATTATTATTCACAGACGGCCTTTTTGCCCGGCTAATAGTTGGAATCTCTCCCTCGGCAAAACCATCCGCTATTTTTTAAAATGACGTATAATTCATCAGATCATCTGATCTTTATACCTCTTCCCATCAATCTGCCTTTCGGACACTCAGTAACTCCATTCCGTATTTTATCGGAACCGCAAAGGAAATAATTCCCAAGTGAGCATTACCGCCTCCGGCATAGTAGATACCTATTACATTCCCATTATCGTCGAACATCGGCCCACCGCTGTTTCCTCCGCCCGTGGCATTAAGATCGACCTGATAGCTATCTCCAAAGGACGACTCCCTGGAGGAAAATTCCGCGGAGCTCTTGAGGATCTGCTGTATATGTCCGGGAGAGGTTACTGGTGAAGCAATTGTAAATACCTCGGGATTGGGCTTCATCGGGTCGTTCGACTTCCGTACCACCCGTTGTTGAGGAGCAAGTCCGGGATAACCCATTACCACAATCCGCTGCCCGGATTTCACGCTTGCATAGTTGTCGTTCATGGTGACGGGCTCCAGGTTATTGAGGTCGACCCTGATCAGGGCCACATCATGGTTTTGCGACGCCGTAACAAGGTGTGCTTCATAGGGTTGAGAAGAATTCGCAAAAACCACTTTCAGGGACTTGTTACGACCCTCTACCTGTGCCTGTATGCCATTCACCAGGGTGGCCTCTGAAGGTACCCAGGTAGCAACATCTTCAGGCATCACGGTAGGGTGTTTGCTGAGCACCGGTTGGCCATTTTTCATGCCTTCTACGAGATACCCGGGGAAATTGTCCCAGGAAAATTCTGTATACCTCGTTTTCCAGGCTGATCCTATATGTCTGTTCGTTAGTATTTTACCGTCACTCGCAGCGACGAATCCTGATCCCGCACCACTGGATCCCACAGGAAGCCCGAAAGCAGAATTTCTTTTTGTGACCAGAAAAGGCTCTATGCCCGCCTGCGTCTGCACGAAAAGAGGATGAAAAAAGCCATTTGCGTCCGGCCTGTACTCATGGTATATCTCTTCGTTTTCCGAAAGCTCAAAAAGCCCCCAGGAAATGTATATTTTTACTACCTTATCCGTATTATCCGTGGCAATTTTTTCAAAGGCCAACCCTTCTCCGGCTTTGGAAGCATTCAGTATGGAATCTACCTGAGTACGGCTAAGTCCTTTGTTTGCAGCGAGAAGACTGTCCGCTCTCCTTCTTTCTTCACCGGACAGACGACTCATTTCATCCTTCCCTTTGGACCATACCACAAAGACAATCGAACCCATAATGACTACTGCCGCAGCTATGGAAGCCCAAAGTGTGCGTTGTGATTTCTTTCGCTCATGCGTAATTACACGCTCAAAAGTAGCTTTTCCGACTCCTTGCTTTTCAGTACCCTGAACCGAAGGGCTCAGTTCTTCTGTTGGCCTGGCGACTTCAATTAATCGGGTTTGCGGCAACAGAACGGCAGGGCGTGGATCAATATCAAAAACAAAGGCCGGTCCGTTGCTCCCCAACTGTACTTCGTCTCCGGGCTGCAGGTCAGCAGAACCGTTCACCCGGTTGCCATTGATATAAATACCATTGCGGCTGTTATTGTCGATCAATCGGAAAGTCAATGTATTGTCGTTGCTTTTGACTATCCTGCCATGCTCACGACTCACTACTTTATCGATTTCCGGATCAAAGCGAACGATATTCTCAGTCGAACGACCTAATGTCAATTCGTCATGACTGTTGAAATCGAATTCTTCGATCTGATTCGCCTTCGCTCCGGCGATATGTCTGATGATAAAACTCCTGACTGAAGCGCTCATTGTTTTGATGGTTAATTGTTTAGTTTCCCGGTAAAGAGAAAGATGATTGGCTGAACTGATAAAAGACAATACAAAGATCCTGCGGAAAAACGACCCGGGAAATCCGGAAACTCGTACATTTTCTAAAGGGGAAACCTGTAGCCCTTCTACAGGAAAACCTGTAGATTGATCGCTAACCGGCGTGAAATAATGAGGGCGGGCTAATTTTTCTTATTTTTGAAATACAGCAAGATAAACCCGGCTGTCGTGTCCACTTCAAAGACCTAAGAAATGAAAAGAGTGCTCTTACCTGTTTTCCTGATTGCCTGCTTTTCCGTTCACGCCCAACAGACGGACTCTCTGTTAAAAGTCCTGAAATCCGCGAAACTGGATACACAAAAAATTCATTTGCTGATAGATATCGGATACAATTACTGGATCGGAGGGGACGACTCCCTCGCTACCCTATACACCCGACAATCCGTAGAACTGGCAAAGAAAGCCGGTTTTCTAAAGGGAGAAGGCAAGGCCAGGCTACAGATCGCCAGGATAGAAGCAGACAAGATGACCAACCTCTCCTACGGCCTGGCGGAACAAGACACAGCCTATCGAATCGCCGTTCGGTTAAAAGACGAGCAAATGGAAGCGATAAGCTATGTGCGGAAAGCCCAGCTCCTGGAGACCAACCTAACCCGGGAAAAAGAGATCATGCCCCTCTACGACAAGGCACTCAAGATTTTTGACAAGCTGAAAGACAAAACCTGGCAAGGCGTGGTCTATAACCAGAAAGCCCAGTACATGAATACCCGGGGGCAGCCGGCCAGGGCGATTGAATTCCTGCTTAAGGCGCGCAAATTTCAGGAAGAAGTCAATGATCTGAAAATGCTGCGATCGACCCTCCCGAACCTGGGTGTAGTCTATGCTTCGCTGGGGCTCTTTCAGGAAGCCTTGAATGCCTTTGACGACGCCGATGTGATTGCCCAAAAAAATAATGACAAAATGCTGGAAGCCTTTGTGCTGAACCAACGCGCCGACATACTTGAGAAACAGGGAAAATTCCCGGAAGCCCTGAATATTCTGAAGAAGGCAGCTGCCATTCACGAAGTCAACAGGGGCGCCTATTGGCTTCCCAAGGTTTATTCTAAAATGGGAAGAGTCTATATCCGCTTAAAAGATTTCGACAATGCGCTTAAATATACCGAGATGGGTGACAGGCTTTTTCAGCAGGCAGTCGACATAGACGATTTTCTTGATCACGTGGTTCAGCTCAACTACGGGGATTTATTTCTTGCCAGGAAACAGTATCAAAAAGTAATCGAAAAAGCAAAGAGTGGATTAGAATGGGCCGAAGAAGCAGATCCGCCTCTTCTCTCGGAAGCTTCACATTATCATCGTCAGTTGGCCGAATCCTACGAAGCAACCGGGGCGCCGGGCAAAGCGCTGTTCCACTTTAAAAAGTACAAAGAAACTTCCGACTCTCTGCTTAACCGGGAAGCCCTTCAAAAGGCAACGGCTTCCGCGATGAATTATGATTTTGATAAAAAGCAGCAGGTGGACAAACTCCGGATTCAAACCCTTCAGAACGAAAAGCTTACCCAAAGCCGCAATTTTCTGATCGGTCTTTCTCTGCTGGGCTTCCTGATCGCAGCCATTATCCTGTGGACAAACCGTCGTCTCCGCCATAAAAACAAAGAATTGATCCATAAAAACAAGGAAATTGAGGAAGCCTTATACAAAGGACAACATATTGAGCGAAAACGCCTGGCCTCGGAACTTCATGACAACCTGAACACCAAGCTGGCCGCCCTCCGGTGGCGGCTGGAGGCGATGGACACCTCCGCCTATCCGGCAGGCAATCTGAAAATACATGCGGATTCTATACGGATGCTTGAAGATATCTATGCCGACGTACGGCTGATTTCTCACAACATGCTTCCGGCCGAACTGGAAACCCATGGACTGGGCCCCGCACTTTACAAACTCACCGAAAAGCTGAATTTCAACCCACGTACCAAATTTCATATATTGACTGATTCCGTTGAGGATCGCCTCGACTCAAAAATCGAATACCAGCTCTACAGTATCGCCCTGGAACTTGTCAACAACATTCTGAAACATGCAGATGCAAGCCAGGTATGGATCAGCCTGACGCAGGATGCCAACGAAGTAACACTGACCGTAAGTGACGACGGAGCAGGTTTTGATCCGGGTGATTCACTCCATGGGGCCGGATTGAACAATATTAAAACCCGGGTTGATGCGTTGAAAGGTATGCTTACTATAGACAGCAGTCCGCAGAAAGGCACGAGAGCGATAGTACTTGTACCTCTGTAAATGAGTTCACCACTGCCTTTGAATCAGTGCAGTTAGGCTATATGAGCTTATGTTTCAAGGCATACTTGGTAATACCGATGGAGTTCTTCACGTTGAGCTTACGCAGAATATTGTGCCGGTGCGTCTCGACCGTCCCGATGCTTATAAACAATTGATCGGCGATTTCCGGGGTAGAGAATTCATGAGCAATTAATTTGATAATCTCCAATTCCCGGGGAGTGACTGCTACCGGGTATTCAGGCAGATGATAGCTACTTTCGGTTTCCGTAGCCGGAGAACTCAGCAATTCCTTCATGACCGCCTCGCTAAAGTATTTATCTCCTGAAGCTACCGTTTTTAGCGCCTTTTCTAACTCCTGCCGGTTGGCTTTCTTCATTACATACCCAGAAATCCCGGCCTGGAAAGCCTGACGAATGGTGTCAGCGTCTTCTGAGACGGTAAGCATCAGGATTTTCATTTTGGGGAACCGCTCTCTTACCATAAACGTAAGTTCGACTCCCGTAAGATTTGGCATCCTGAAATCGGTAATCAGCACATCTACCTGATTGAGTTCCAGAAAATCCATGACTTTGCGACTATCATTGAACGCCCCGGCAATTTCTACATCCGGGATAGTAGAAACCAGAAGCGCCAGGCTATCCAGCAATATCTGATGGTCATCAACGATTAATACACGTACAGGCATATTCAGAAAGGGTTTGTGAGCAACCAACTGCGAGCTGCCCGGCTCTGCAATTATAACCATTTATCCGTAACATGTTAGCTAAAAAGCCGATGGAAAACCATAGTCTTACCCGCGAAAAAAGTAAAATATTATTAGTTCCGATAATTAAATATTATCGGAATTAATATTTTGCGTATAATTACACCATGCAACCGCACATCAAAAACAGACGAAACAGAACCTCTGACGCGGTCACGACCGAACAGAGATTGCTGCAATTGAAAAACAAGGTTTCGGCCTACATCAAAACCGGTCTGGAAGGATCGGCAAATACCCGGAAAGCGTACCGGTCCGACCTGGCTCACTTTCAAAAATGGTGTGAGGAACATCAACTGGCATACGAAGGAGCGGTTACCGCCGAGATTCTTTCTGCGTACCTGGCTGCGCTTGCCGACACCTGTAAGTGGGCGACCATACAGCGGCGTCTCTCTGCTTTACAAAAACTTCACGAATTACAAAACCTGGAATTTCCTAAGAAAGACAGGCACGTAGTCGCTGTACTTGAAGGAATACGGCGCACCTATGGCGTAAGACAAAAACAGGCCCCCGCCATGGACGTCTCTGAATTCCGCGAAATCATACTCAGTTTAGACGGTAGCGACCCGATTCAACTACGAGACAAGGTGGTCCTGCTGCTCGGCTTCACCGGGGCATTCAGGCGCTCGGAACTCGTTTCTCTGAACCTCGACCATTTGCACTTTTCAAAGGACGGGCTCATCATACGTATATCCTCCAGCAAGACCAACCAGTACGGCGAAATCGAAGAAAAAGCCTTCTTCTTCCACGAGGATACCCGCCTTTGCCCCATCAGGACACTCGAAACATGGCTTTCCTTACGTGGCGAAACAGGCCCCTTGCTTGTGCGCTTCAGAAAAGGAAAAAAACACGGCGAAACCCGTCTTACAGAAGAAAGACTGTCCGACAAGAGCGTCAATAATATAGTCAAACACTACCTGGGCGCAGGATATTCCGCCCACTCCTTACGTGCCTCCTTCGTCACCTCGGCCAAGCTGAACGGTGCCGACGACCTGGAAGTCATGCAGCAAACCAAGCACAAAACCTCCCTGATGATCCAGCGTTATACCCGGACAGATGATGTGCGGAAATATAATGCGGGGAAGAAATTGGGGTTGTGAGAGGGGGGAATATGCGAAATTGAGAAGCCCTACGACTTTCCAGCATTCAAATTTATAGCTTGATTTGATTTTCTATTTGGGTCCAAATCTCTTCTCAAATGCCTTCATACTGCCTACAATTTCACTTAGATAAATGTACTGTGCAATTCCATCTCCTGTCTTAGCCCCCTAAAAGGCTGGACTAAAATTGGAAATCAATTTAGTCACAGT
>CAZAVR010000165.1:0-167 GCA_964488435.1 uncultured Cytophagales bacterium
CCGGTTGTACACAGCGATGCTAGTGGTAAGGCGATTATTGAAAAAGCCCATTTCCACGCCCGCCTCAAGGGTATTGCTTTTCTCCCATTTCAGGTTGGGATTCGCAACACCTGTCTGCAAAAAACCCTATACTCCCGTTATAAGGCGTTTGTGAACCATAGGAACCT
>CAZAVR010000165.1:177-2772 GCA_964488435.1 uncultured Cytophagales bacterium
TTGGGTAATTCAGGGTCGTCCGGCGTATTGGGCGAACCTTGCAATTCATAAACGCCGATACCGTTGTTGGTCCCGATCCCGATGTTGCCATTCTCTCCGTAGCTGGCACGTACCTTCAGGAAAGAAAGCCAGCGCTGGGTTGGAATCATAAAATTCTCCCGGTGGATGAGCCATCCGGCGGACACTGCCGGAAAAGTACCAAACTGATTGTCTCCGATGAGCCTGGAATAACCATCGCGACGTACGGTGAATGAAGCGAGGTATTTTCCGTCGTAATCATAGTTAAGTCTTCCGAAAGAAGAAATGATCCGTTCGTGTGTGTGATAGGAGTCAATTGTACGCGTATTCGCATCGTTGGTCGTAAGACCAAGATCCTGAAAATCATCCGTTGGTGCCAGACGTCCGGCGGCTGAGAATCCCTTTGCAGCCTCGTCGTAATACTCAAACCCGACCATGGCATCAATAAAACTTTTGCCTGCAAATGACTTTTTATAATTCGCGATGGCATTGTAAGTCTGCCTGACTATGCGATCAAAGTTTGCCGAGGATGCCCTGTCTCTGTTCCATCCTGTATTCGGATTCGTAGTACTCATGATACCGATCCTGAAATCGCGGTTGAAAGATTCGGCGTCAGCACCATCGTACATCAGGATCCCACCCACCCTCAGGAAAAGATCCTCGTGTAAGTCTATTTTGAAAGCCTGGCCGAGGGTAAATTTATCGGTCTGGTTTTTCCTTGTGTATTTATCGATGTTCAGGATGGGATTGCCGTCATTTGCATCACGCCCCAGAATCAACTCTCCGTTTGCATTGGTACCGCGCAAAGTCGGCGGCGCCGAAAGCATTCTCCCCCAATAACTGGTTTCCCCGTTCTGCAACGACTGATCACGCCAGTTTCCGCGCGCAAAGGCCACACTGCTCTCCGATTTTAACCAGTCTTTGATGCGGTAGTCCCCGTTCAAGGTGAATGTCAACCGCCTGTAGAAGGTGCGCAGGGAAAGTCCGTCTTCATTGTAATAGCCCAGATTGGCATAATAATTTCCCTTTTCGTTTCCGCCATTCATACCAACATTGTAATCCTGGGAAATAGCCGGCGATTTAAATGCGTACTTTCCGTAATTAAAGTCTTTGTAAATCAGATCCGCATAAGTTCCATTGGGATCATAAGCACCGGCAGCATTCGTAGGCACCGCGTCCTTCATAGTTTTCCAGCCGTCATTTGCACTAAGCAGTTCACGGTTCTGGTCCGTTAGCCTCATGGTACTCCAGATCGCCCTTGAATCATAATTACCGTCCAATACCACACCGTTGGCATCCTTATACATATTACCTGTGCCGCGCGGTCCTACCCCACTGAGTAATGCCGAAGTAGTAGTACCATTTTTGATCGCTTCTACCACACCTAGTCGCGTCCATTTGATATAATCTTCAGCACTGAGGTAATTGTAGGGAACGTTCAGAAAATTAATCCCCGTTTTAGATTTCAGCGTGACAGAAGAGGAGCCCGCTTTTCCTCTCTTAGAGGTGATCAGAATGACCCCGTTGCTCGCACGCGCACCGTATATAGCAGTTGCTGATGCATCTTTCAATACTTCCATACTCTCGATATCGTCGGGGTTGATGTCGCTGAGTGAAGCGCGCACCTGGCCGTCTACTACGATAAGCGGACTACCGCTTCCATCAAAATTGGTACCCCCACGCAGAGTAATGCTGGCCACCGACCCCGGACGTCCTGTAGAAGTGGCCACCCGGACACCGGCAATGGTACCTGCCAATGCCTGAGCAGGATTTGATCTCATTCCTGTCTCCAGGACCTTTGAGTCCAATTTCGCAATAGAGGAAGTAATTTTGCTACGGCTGGCAGTACCATAACCTGTGACAACCACCTCGTTAAGTGCAGAGATATCGGGCTTAAGGATGACATCCAGATTTGATGAAGTCCCCACGGGCACTTCCTGCACGAGATATCCTATTAACCTGAACTGCACGACATCACCACTGCCGGCCTGGATCGCATACGCGCCCTCAGCGGAAGTTGCCGTGGCTACACTCTTTCCCTTAAGCAAAACAGTAACACCGGGCAAGGGCTGTTTGTCATCGTCAGAAACCACCCTGCCGGTAAGCGACCTCGTCGATTGCGCGTGCAAAACCACCGCGAGGAGCCATCCCCCGATGCTTAACAGCACTTTTATGCGCGTAATGTTAAATTTCATACGGTTTGTTTTAAATTTGTATTATGTATTACATAATAAAGTTAAGGTATTTAGAATCTTGATTCCAAGTGTTTTGCTAAATATTTTTTTTGACGTTGTGCCTACAAATAAGAAAATCGCTTGCTAATCCATTGAAAACACCTTTTTTTTGTCATACATAACACAATATGAGCATGGATAATATTTTTCAAAGTATTAAGAGTATTGATACAAGTTCACTGGTAGATAAAGTGGAAAGCAACCTCATCGCTTTGTTTATCGAAAAAGACTTTAAGGTAGGAGATGCCATTCCGAAAGAGCTGGAGCTGGCTCAGTCGCTTGGAGTGAGCAGGACAGTCGTCAGGGAAGCGATGCTCAGGCTTCGGCTGATGGGATTGGTCGA
>CAZAVR010000165.1:2872-8100 GCA_964488435.1 uncultured Cytophagales bacterium
GTCGATATCATAGAGCAAGGCAACTCTGAGCAATTGCGTAATGCCATGCGAAGTCATTTGGAGAATCATTTCGCAAGATTGTTCGAATAGCAAGCCGGCAAAAAAGCCTCCGGGGAGGCAATACTCTTTATCCCTGGAGGCTACATATTCAGTATCTACCTTTTCTACTTTTATTCGATCAGAAGCTTGCTTTCTACAGTCTCTCCATTGACCAACACTATCTTAATAATATACACACCGGCAGCCAAATGACTCACATTTAACATATTCTCTTTAACTCCCGTCTGCTGCATCACCCGTCTGCCTGTCAAATTATATACATCCGCATGCATGATGCCGAGAGCCTGTCCTGAAAATTTCACTATACCATCACTCACCGGATTAGGATAGATAAAAAAGGTGGGTCGGATATCCGTAACGATGACCTTGATCTGGCTGTTTGTAAAAGATCCGTCAAAATCGACCTGTCTCAAACGGTAGTAGTTTTTCCCCGTAAACGGAGATAAATCTGCAAAGGTGTACCGAAGTCGTTGCTTGCTTTTCCCTTCAATTGCCACGCTCTCTTTGTAACCTATCTTCGCCCAGCTCAAGCCGTCTGCGCTACGTTCTATCTCAAAACCCATGTTGCTTCTTTCGGTCAAAGTTTCCCAGTTCAAGTGAACTGTATTTCCCTCCTTTGACAACCCGAAATAAACTAACTCAACAGGTAATGGATAAGACGTCAAAATAGTGTAAGTTACCGGATCACTGGTTGCACCCGCTACATCCGTGATAGAATACGTAAAACCTAGCTCATTGCCTGATCCACCGGAACCATTTCTTCCATATATAACCAATTTGGAAATATCGAAGTTTTCAATAGTAACCATCCCTGATGTAACATCAATTTCTACTACATTAGTGGTGCCGCCAAAATCATAAAAGATCCGCGTGTTGCCATTGATTTCGTGAATATTAAAAGTAGCACCGGCATTACAGGATGAGGGTGCCGGGCAATCCTCCGAATCTGAACCCGTCAGGGATCCTCCCGCGTCATAGCCGGTGAGTGCAGCAGACGACATGGGAATTGATTTATAACCACTGAACGTTGTAAACCCTGCCGGGGCTGTAACCGAGAACGCAGATTCCTCTACGACGAAATGTTTATCATCCGCGGCCGGAGGTGTCTGGATACCAAAGTTGATATTGGACAGAGAAGTCGTCACGAGTTGCAAATCAACAACGACAGACTGATTGTCATTGTTAACACCATTTACAGGATCATTGGTCCCGGTAAGCACCCATCCCAACGGAACCTTACCGGCTGAGAGCTGATCACCAGGCACCATTTGAACCCTTGACAAGATAATTTTATACTCGATCCCGGACTGTGCTCCAAAACTATACGTTCCTGTATTGGATACCCGTACAGACGAAATCACCTCTCCGTCACCGTCCACCAAATTCACGTATACATTGCTACCCGTGGGCGATGAATTCCCCCCGTTGTCGTCAGACGGATCACCACTGATTGGCAACTCGGTCATTTCAATTTCTACGTTTCCGTTGGCGTCATACCATACATTTCCCGAAATGTCAATACAGCTCTTGCTAACATTCACAGGAACGGTGGCTTCGCAGCTTCCGTCCGGTGCATCAAAATAACGTACATAAAGTGTATAATTTCCTTCAGTGACACTTTCAAATACTGGAGAACTCTGCCAATCGGTTCCATTAAGGCTGTATTCATAATTCTCAGTGCTCCCGCCAATGGAAACAGGCGAGGTTACCGTAACTTTCGCCCTATCCGTCTCACAATAAAACACCACTTTAGCTTCAGGCTGAGGGATAGATAATCCGAAACTAATATCGTCTATGGCCAGATCATTGCCTCTTGTACGTTGCGTATTATTTCTCAACACAAGCTCAATTTCAGTGTTAGCCGCCTGAAAAACTGTAGAAAAATTCTGCCATTTACTCGTGAGCACATCACCCGAAGCTACTGATTTAAGCTCAGTTCCATCAGTACCATAGATCTCGAAGGATACGTTTGGTTTGTCTCCCGCAGGCGGATTAAAATTGGCTATCCAGGCACCAAAATTGTATTTCGCCCCGGGGATCAGTCCCGTAAACCTGCGACGGTAGAAAATCCCCTTCTCAAACGTGGCGTCCACAAGCAACATGCTGCCGGTAGCATCACCGGAAGTATGATCATAAATGTCATCCCCGTAGCTCATAACATCCGTGCTGCTCACGATCGCATAGTATCCATAACCAAAATTTCCACTGGCCTTGTGATAGCTGGTTAAACCGTCCATCGCCTTTCCCCAATCTCCCTCTTTATAACTACTGAAGTCTTCAACGAAGTTGGTTCCGCATTCATCGTCCAGCACAGTGACAGTAGTCGACTGATTTTCAAACTCCACCACCACCACTTCCTCTGAAGAAACCACAACAGTTGCCGTTCCCGCCACAAGATCAGTAGATGTTCCGGCAGAAGTAGTTTCGTTAACCCTGATATCCGTCGTATGCCACCCTGGCATAGGAGTTTGCGTGATCGTATAGGTGCCTGGCGTTACAGGAAAATTAACGGTATTTCCATTGAAACTGGTCTGTACTCTTTCATCGTCCAGATAGACACCGTCCTGACTTCTGGAAAAAATACGATATGGAATATTTACAGACGCATCATCCAGTAAAACAGCTTTTAAAATCTTCCCGCCTGTACTTGTGATTTTACGCATATCATTGATCCCATCTTCTTCAGCCCAAGTATCCGGACCTACCGTTTTGTAGATCAATGCTACTGAAAGTGCCCAAAGCTCCAGATCACCATTCTCATTGTAAGTAATGGCCATCTCCTCAATCCTATCGTCATTCCAGGCAGGAATCGGGTTTCCCTGAGACACCACTCCCGTATTGTCATTATTGGCCATATAAATCTGGTTCCACTCGCCGTCAACGTACTTCGCATATACGATCTGGCTGCTGTTAGGCACAGCCACCATGCTTTGGACTCCGGTAATACCCGTTGACACCCAAACTTCTTCAGCTGCTTCCTTTTTATATATCTCCCCCACATCCTCACCTGTCTTCACCAGAACATAGGAAGTTCCGTCAAAGTTGTGAGCCACAGACATAAATAACTCATCGGAGAGATTGTAGGTAATATCTGTTTCCGACGAAACTCCGTCCTCTCTGGCTTTTATGCTATTGGCTACTTTCTGATCAAGGGGAAAAGAAGGACCTGATCTTACAAGAGAAATATACCCTCCATTGTCTGAACCCTGCACTTTTAATGCAGGTACGCCTAAATTTTCCCAAGTTGCCATGCCTGAAGGCCTGTAATAAATATTGCCCGGATTCCCGGTCCATGATTCGCTCCCCCCGGCAACGGCAAATACCCCTCCATCCGCATCCCCGGCGATATTGAAAATAATAGGTATAGCGTCAGGTCTGTCAGACAAAGTAGCCGAATAGCCGGCTGGCCCTGAAATAATATAGGTAAACCCAGGACTGATTTCCTCACTTAACGCCTTCTGTCGTATTTGAAGGAAGTTCTGGGCAAACGACACGGAACCCATACCCAGAATGAGCATGAATACCAGGAATAGATTTTTTTTCATTTACAATGGATTTATGGTTTAGGTTATACTGTTTGTACTCAAAAATCACATCGAACCATAAAAATGGTCCCGGCTGGCGTTCTGCAGCCGAAGGCTTTAAAAAAGTAAGATTTTAAGTTTTTGAGGGTTTACAAAACAACCTTTTGCGTGAAAAGCACCTGAACTGTTTTCACCAGAGAGTGATGAAAACAGTTCAGGTTTCATACGCGCATTTAAATACATTGTCTTTCGACAAAAAAATCCAATACCAAAAACCCCGGAACGGGTTAATTCATGTCTTGAGTATTACTAAAAGTCATTCACCTTCAACGCCCAGGGGAAAGAGCACCAGAAGACGATGACATGCTTTTTACTTTTCAGGTGTGCGCCAGTCTCGGATCATCATAAAGATCATTTACCTGTTTGGGGTTGGCATCGGAAGTACTTCCTAGCGGTACTTCTTTTTCCACCTTTTTACCCGGTTCGTCCTCGGTATAGATGTTTAAATAAAGCTTTCCAGTGTCAGTAACCCTTAGCGTCGCTGTTTCTCCGTCTGGCTGAGCATTGTCGATCCACTTCGCCACTTCCTTGTTAACATCGCTGTAGATGAGTGTATTCTTCCCTTCTACCGAATTACCGCATCTGGCATTGAAGAAATGAACTTCATCACCGTCAAATATACTTATAGAAACCATACTCAAATCACCAATTTTCATGGCATACGTAAGCTTACAGCCATCGGGAAAGATGAAAGATCTCGTCGAACCCAACCAGTCCTTTATGTGCTTTCCGTTTAGATTTTCATGAAATGCAACGCCTTCGTCAGCCCAGAACTCCACTGAAGGACTTTCCTTATAAGTTAAGGTAACCGTAGTTCCGGAAATAGTAATCGTATTGCCACCGCTGGTCGTATACTTATACCCCTTCTGCTGCGCATTATAAGTTAAACGGCTCTTCGAAGTAACGGATTGACATGTCTCAAGATCGGGTAGTCCGGATTTGTCAGGAGAAACGCGATCTCTGCAAGATATTACTGAAGAAACTATAAGGCAAAAAAGAGCAGAACGGATCAGATCAAACTTCTTCATAGGACAACTGGTGTTAGATTCAAATTTCTTTTAGCCGCAGATAGTAATATGTTGTAAAAATGGTCCTGATCTGCAAAGCGGGAACTTCTACTGGTGTAATGATAAAGTACTGCCATGATGGATATTACAAATATTTCCCCGGTCTAAGTATGCGCCAGTCTCGGATCATCATAAAGATCATTGACCAGGGTAGGCTGTCCGTTTACTGTCGAACCCAGAGGCAACTCTTTTTCAACCTTCTTACCAGGCTCGTCCTCCGTGTAAATATTGAGGTAAAGTACGCCCGTCGGTATAATCCGGAGTGTAGCTGTTTCCCCGTCTGGTTGGGAATCATCAATTGCTTTGGTAAGTTCCCTGTTAAGCTCGCTATATATAAGCGTATTACTTCCTTCTACAGTGTCGTCACATCTTGCATTGAAAAAATGGGCTTCATCTCCATCAAAAATACTGATATAAACCGTGCGCTTGTCATCATTGTGTATCTTATATGTCAACTTACAGCCATCCGGAAAAATGAACGATCTCGTCGTACCCGCCCAATCCTTGATATGTTTTC
>CAZAVR010000166.1:0-8089 GCA_964488435.1 uncultured Cytophagales bacterium
CTCCGGTAACTATGCCGGCATTCCGACGCTGAACTATTCTCAGGCGGGGAATGGAAACCTTAAGTGGGAAACCAGCAAAAAAAGCAACCTTGGTCTTACCTTTTCTCTTCTGAACGATCGCATTACAATAGATGCGGATTACTTCAATAACAAAGTGGATGGATTGATACTGGATGCGAAACAGGCACCGTCTAAGGGTATCCCCGGCAACTCTATCAATGCGAATGTAGGCTCTCTGACCAACAGTGGAATAGAGTTCACTATTAATTCAGTAAATGTGAATTCAGGCGCTTTCAGATGGACTTCAGATTTTAATATATCTACCTTAAAAAATCGCGTAACGACGCTGTTTAACGGGATAGATATTTATAGCCCGAGCAACTTTGGCATTCAGAACATGACCCGGGAAGGGTATTCTATCGGATCTGTATGGGCGGTGCCCACGGCCGGCGTAAATCCTGAAAATGGAAACAGGATTTTCGTCAACCGGAACAATGAGCAGGTGCAGTACAATCATGCAGCTACCGCAAAATGGACTTATCTGAATGGTGAGGTAGCTCCGGCGATCGACAACTACCTGGATGGGCGGATCATGGGAGCTTCACTACCCACGTACTATGGGGGTTTTAATAACAACCTGTCTTACAAAAATTTTGACTTTACGCTGGGTATTACTTTCTCGGGGGGAAACAAGCTATACAATGGTACGAGAGCTAATCTGCTTGACCAGAGGTACTTTAACAATGGAAAATTTGTGGCTGACAGATGGACTACGCCAGGGCAGGTGACTGATATTCCGAAGCTCTATTTTTCTGATAATGTTTCGACAGGGTTTTCCATCACCAATGCTGCGATGGTGGAGGATGGATCTTACGTTAAGCTGAAGCAGCTTTCACTGGGTTACAGGGTGCCTGTACATGCCCTGCAAGGTAAAATTTCGGGATTGCGCATATATGCTCAGGCAGGGAACCTTCTGACATTAACCAGGTACACGGGGTCTGATCCGGAAATTTCCATAAATGGAAACTCAATCGCTTCAGGAAAGGATCACAACGCTGTTGTAAATGCCACGACTTATGCTTTTGGCGTAAATCTTCAGTTTTAATTTTTCAGAATTGATAAGATAAGGATGGTACATACCGGAGACCGGATCATGTAACCTGAAAAATCCAGATAAAAAATAATCACATGAAACACATAACTGATTTTAAAAGATACTTATCACTGAAACTGTTTATAGGAGTGCTGTTTCTTACATTTTCCTGCACAAGTGATATACTTAATACTGTACCTCAAAACAGTATCAATGAACTCAACGCATTCAGTAGCCCTGAAAAAATACTTGCTCAGGTTAATAGCCTTTACAGTGGCTTCCAGAGCGCAGGATATCTGGGAGGGCGGCTGATTTTGTTTAATGAACAGCGGGCCGAAGAATTCAGCCAGAATTCGGGAAATGCAGCTGAGGGGGCTCTGATCTGGCAGCATAACGCCTTGTCTACAGATAGCTTTGTAAGTAATCTATGGACTTTAGCCTACAATGTGATCAACAATGCCAATATATTGATTGACAGGTTATCCGTTTCCAGCGTAATCTCAGCCGAGTTGAGGAATCAGTATATAGCCGAAGCCAAATTTGCCCGTGGGCTGGCTTATTTTCACCTTATCCAGGTATATGCCCGGCCTTACGCACTCGATAATGGGAATAGTCCGGGCGTCCCGTTGAGATTGAACCCGGAGACATCAAGTGGAAATGATGACCTGGCCAAAAGCCCTGTGAAGAATGTTTATGAGCAGATTATCAAGGATTTGGATGAGGCGGAGACCGCACTTCCGCTGGGCTATGCAACCGATGCGTTAAATACATCAAGGGCACATAAGGCTACGGCAATTGCTTTGAAAACCCGCGTATTGCTTACAAAAGGTGATTATGCGGGCGTCGTACGTGAGTCGAAAAAACTGGCACCGTCCGTTTCGGCACCATTTGTGTATACCGAAGGTAGTACCACACACAGGCTTGATGCGGACATTGCGGCGGTTTTCAGGGGAAATTATACCGGAACTGAAGCCATATTTTTTATTCCCTTCAGTTCCCAGAGTTTTCCGGGCGCGCAAAGTGCCCTGGCACATAACTATCTCGGAGCATTGATTATTTCACTCAATCCTAACGGTATTTATCGCAATGAAGCGTTGTCTTCCCAGACTTCGAAAGATGCCAGAAGTAAGCTGATCTCCACAAAGAACGGACTGAATGTTATTCAGAAATTCCCTAAAGTATCCACACCATTTACAGATTACATACCGGTGATCCGGTATGCGGAAGTATTACTCAACTATGCCGAAGCCGCCGCTGAGCAAGGTGACCGGAATCAGGCGATCTCCCTGTTGAATGCCGTCCGGAGGAGGTCTGATCCCACATTCAGTTTTCCGGATACTCAGACGGCTACAAAAGAGGCGCTGATCCAGACTATTTTAACAGAGCGGCGAATAGAGTTACTGGGAGAGGGCTTCAGAACGCCTGATTTGCAGAGAAGATCGCAGCCCTTTCCGGCCAAAGTGGGTGGAATTGGTTCGGTAGGGGCATTGCAGCCGCAAGCAGAAAACTATATCTGGCCGGTGCCGGCGGATGAGCTTGGAACCAACAAAGCACTTTAGTCAATCAAAACGTATAAAACTTAAATCATGTCGAAGTTTCAGAAGGTAACGTTATTTTTTGCACTACTTGTTTCGGGGATATTTTTTTCGACAATATCATTGGAAGATCAATCGGAGAATTCCGCGGACAAGGTTTTCCTGAACGGAAAGATTATAGCCCTGGATAAGGACAATACTATAGCAGAGGCCATCGCGGTGAAAGATGGAAAGGTACTGCTGGTAGGGAAAACGTCAGCAATCAGGGCTTTGGTAGGAAACAAAACGGAGGTGATAGATCTCGGAGGAAAGTCGGTTGTTCCGGGATTTGTCGACGGTCACAGCCATTTTCTAAGCCTGAGCAGGACAAAAGCAGCTGATTTATCTTCTCCTCCGGTGGGGCCCGTTAAACGCATAGCAGACATCATAGAGGCGCTCAAAAAGTACAAAGAAGACAACAATGTTAAACCTGGTGAGTGGATAAGAGGAAGCAGGTACGATCAGGACCAATTGGCCGAGGGAAGACATCCGACGAAGGAAGACCTTGACGCGGCTTTTCCGGATAATCCGGTGATTATAGGCCATGTATCGGGTCACATGTCTGTAGTAAATTCCTATGCCTTCAAAATATCCGGTGTCGATGAACATACGCAGGATCCGGCCGGAGGGCAGATTGTCCGTAAAAAAGGCAGCAGAGAACCTGCAGGTTTATTGTTGGAAGGAGCGCGTTCGGTAATCAAAACAGAAGGGAGAGAGGCGGCACCTTCCATCGAAGAGCAGCTTGATCTTCTGGATGAACAGCAGAAGCTATATGCAAGTCATGGCATCACTACCGCACAGAACGGAAGCACGCCGTATACCGGGGTAGTGTTACTTGCAGAGGCCGCTAAAAGAAATCGATTGTACATAGATATAGAAGCACTGGTTGCCTTTGGTGCGCTGAAACGCATTGTATCCGAGAAAAAATTGCCTTTTAGTCAATTGAATAACCACCTTAAACTGGTGGGAACCAAAATATTCACAGATGGATCCCCACAGGGAAAGACAGCCTTCTTCACGCAGCCTTATCTGACAGATGTACCTGGCTGCAACGACCATTGCACCGGAATTCCTACGATCACTCAGGATAAACTGAATGAAAGCATCAGCTATTGCTTTGAAAATAATATTCAGCCGTATGTACACTGCAACGGAGATGCTGCGATAGACATGTATATACAGGCGGTGAAAGCTGCTGACAAAGAAAAAAAGAGTCAGAAGCTGCGGCCGGTTGTCATTCATTCTCAGTTCGTAAGACCCGACCAGCTGGATAGCTATAAGGCACTAAGCATGATTCCGGCACTTTTCAGTAACCATACCTTCTTCTGGGGCGACGTGCATCATCGTAATTTAGGTCAGGATCGCGCCTGGTTTATCAGTCCGTTGAAGACCTCCATCAAAAAGGGAATCATCGCGACCAATCATACAGACTATGGGGTAACACCGCTTAGCCAGTTGTTCCTGCTCTGGACCTCTGTGAACAGACTTTCGAGGTCGGGCCAGGTAATAGGTCCTGATGAAAGATTAACCGTTACGGAAGGCCTCCGGGCGATCACTATCAATGGGGCGTACCAGTATGGTGAGGAAAAGATAAAAGGCAGCCTGGAAAAAGGCAAACTTGCTGATCTGGTGATTCTATCGGAAGACCCGCTGACGGTGGATGTCGGACGTCTCAAGGACATCACAGTACTGGAAACAGTTAAACAAGGTAAAACCATATTCAAACAGGAAGATACGAATGTTAGAAAATATTAAGCTCAATGACATCCGCACGCCCCGGCGCGTGGCAGAAGTGTCTTGGTTTGACGATATCATTGGCGGCGATACGGAGTATCTGGGTGTACTTGATCCGGAAAGAAGGAGTTCCTTTGACCATTGTAAGAAGATCGCGTTAGCGGCGGAAAAACACGGCTTTAAAAGCATTTTATTGCCCACTGCTTTCACGGTAGGGCAGGATGTACTGACATTTGCTGCCGGATTAGCTCCTTTTACAAAGGAAATAAGTCTCCTGGCGGCCATCAGAACAGGAGAGGTTCATCCGCCTATGCTGGCCAGGGCGATTGCTTCCCTGGATCACATGCTGGAGGGCCGCCTCATCCTGAATATTATCAATTCTGATTTGCCAGGTCTGAAAGAGCACCCGGATCTTCGTTACCGGCGCTGCAATGAAGTGATAGAAATACTCAAGCAGGCTTGGACGCAGGATACGGTCGATTATGAGGGAGAGATTTACAAGTTCAGATTATCGGGGGACCCCGTAAAGCCTTATCAGCAGAATGGAGGTCCGCTTCTTTATTTCGGCGGCACATCTGACGGTTCCCGCGATGTTTGCGCCAGGCATTGCGACGTGTTTCTGACCTGGCCCGAGTCAGAGGAAAGCATTGATGCTACGATCAGGGATATGACCGCCAGGGCTGCAGCCTACGGAAGAAAAATAGATTTCGGATTGAGGATTCATGTGATTGTAAGAGAAACAGAAGAAGAAGCAAGGGCGTATGCGCGGAAACTGCTGTCAAAGTTCGACGAGCAACGAGGCCTGGAAATCAGAAGCAGGGGAGAGGATTCGCGGTCACTTGGCGTACTCCGTCAGGACGAGCTCCGGAAAACGGCGGATGAAGAAGGCTATGTGGAAGATATTTTGTGGACGCAGATAGGAAAGGTGTTTTCCGGATGCGGTGGAGGACTTGTCGGATCCCCCGATCAGATTATCCGTAAGATCAACAGGTACATGGATATGGGAATCAGGGCATTTATTTTTTCCGGATTTCCATTGGAACAGGAGTCCGATTATTTTGCCAGACTCGTATTGCCTCATTTGCCGAATGAATCATTGTCGAAGCTCCAGGGCAGAATTCCGGAACATACACCGGCTACACCTCTCACTTATGGCGTGCTAAAATGACAAAAACCAAGGACATAGAAGAAGGGGCTTTTAAGCGGGAAATCGGACTCCTGGATGCTACCCTGCTGGTGGCAGGAAGTATGATAGGTTCAGGGATTTTTATTGTCAGTGCGGATATGGCCCGAAACGTGGGTTCTGCAGGATGGCTGATCCTGATCTGGCTTATCGGTGGGGTGATGACCCTCATCGCAGCGCTCAGCTACGGGGAACTCAGCGCGATGTATCCCCGTGCGGGAGGACAGTATGTGTACCTGAAAGAGGCCTACAATCCGCTGGTTGCTTTTTTGTACGGCTGGAGTCTTTTTGCTGTCATTCAAACAGGCACTATAGCCGCCGTAGGTGTTTCCTTTTCTAAATTCCTGGCGTACTTTTTTCCATTGGTGAGTGAAGACGAGGTACTGTTGAGTATAGGTGGTTTTACAGTGTCTCCTGCACAAGTTGTGGGTATAACGGTTATTTTTTTTCTTACTTACCTGAACAAAAATGGGGTAAAGGGTGGAAAATATATCCAAACCCTTTTCACCTCAACGAAGATCCTGAGCCTTGTGGGCCTTATCTTTTGCGGCTTTTTGTTTTTTCAGGCATGAGGTCTGGAATCTCAACTGGACACGTGCCTGGGATTTTAAAAAAATAGGATTTGACGGTGTTGCATTGACCATTGACGGGCTTCCTGCTTACGGAGGTGCGGTTGCCTCTGCGCTGGTAGGAGCCATTATGAGCTATGAGGCCTGGAATAATGTGACTTTTGTTGCCGGCGAGATCAGGAATCCCAGAAGAAATATAGGCCTCAGTCTGTTGTTTGGTACAGGGCTGGTAACCCTGGTGTATGTTCTTCTAAACCTGATGTTTACTGCAGTGTTACCCGTAGAGGCGATTGCCACTGCGGAGAAAGACCGGGTGGGTATACAAGCAGCGCAGGCAATATTTGGTTCTGCCGGCACCTCCATTATTGCATTGCTTATATTGATCGCGACTTTTGGATGTAACAATGGCCTTATTCTCTCAGGTGCGCGGGTTTATTATTCCATGGCCAGGGACGGTCTTTTTTTTAGCAGGTCTGCCAGGTTGAACAAACATGCCGTTCCGGAGTTTGCACTGTGGATGCAGGCGTTGGTGGCAGGAATACTATGCCTTAGCGGCAGATACGGTGACTTGCTTGATATGATTACTTTCGTGGCTGTACTCTACTATGTGCTGACTATTTTTGGTATTTTCATTCTCAGAAAGAAGCAACCGGATATAGAAAGACCTTATAAGGCTCCTGGTTATCCATATCTGCCATTTCTGTATCTGGTGGCAGGATTGGCGTTTTGCTCGCTGCTCATTATCTACAAGCCTCAGTTTACCTGGCCGGGGCTATTGATTTCTTTAACGGGGGTACCTGTTTATTACTGGCTGGGACGCAAGGCGGCATAATTTAAAAAATGCAAAACCAAATATTGTATTGTATTTTCTGAAATTCAGGTGTTTTGAAAAATTAAACATATCAATTGTATCTTTTAGCGCAATTTGACGATAAATTTATTGTTTTATTCGAAATATAATTTGGTTTCAAGCAAACGGAGACAGCTTTAAAGCCACCTCCTTTTTGATTTTATAAACCTGGAGTTCCTGTGTTTTGGGTGATGATCCCCGGCAGGGTCAGAAGGGCCAGGAATATTTCCTACCAAACTAGGTGCATCGCCGCAAAAGCAGTAAGATTGCGGTAGGGTTTTATTTGCAACAGATATAGCGGCATTTGATGAATGTCAGTGTATCCGGAACTGACAAATAACCTTTCCCGCCGAGGGATTAAACCAAAAAATAACAAACAAAAAAGTAAAATGGCGAAAAGAATCAGGACTATAGTCATCGGCCTGTGGGTCATGGCGATTTGCCCCCTAATGGTCCATGCAGCTACTGTAGACACGGTTACCACATTCAGCAAGGCGATGAATAAAAACATTAAGGCGGTAGTGGTGACGCCGGAGAGCTATACCGCACAAAAGGAGTTCCCTGTAGTATACCTTTTGCATGGGCATGGAGGTGATTATTCCAACTGGATTACAAACACCAAAAGTCTGCAAAAGCAAGCCGATGATCTGAAGGTAATCATAGTTTGCCCTGATGGCGGTGTGAACAGCTGGTATTGGGACAGTCCTGTGGATAAAAGCATCAGGTATGAAACCTATGTTGCCGAAGAGCTCGTCACCTGGATAGATGGAAAATACAAAACCGTCAAAGACAGGTCCGGAAGGGCCATTACGGGCCTGAGTATGGGTGGACATGGTGCACTCTACCTCGCTTTCCGTCACCAGAATGTGTTTGGAGCAGCAGGTAGCATGAGTGGAGGTGTTGACATCAGGCCCTTTCCGAACAACTGGGGAATGGCAAAATGGCTGGGAAAATATGCCGAACAGCCGGACAACTGGGAAAAACACACGGTCATTAATATGACTCACCTGCTGACTCCTAATTCGCTTGCATTGATTATCGACTGCGGGCTGGATGATTTCTTTTACAGAGTAAACAAAAACCTGC
>CAZAVR010000167.1:0-7941 GCA_964488435.1 uncultured Cytophagales bacterium
AAATAGTCATCTGCATCCGTAAAATTGGGAATCCCGCTTCGGTGCGAAAGCAAGTAGTTACAAGCAATCTGCTGTATCAGAACGGCAGGTACGAGCTAAACTTCGACGACCTGGAAAAAAAAATCACTGATCCATCACTTGGCATCAAACTCTTTATACACTGCCATCCTCATAATCCGACGGGACGTGTCTGGACGGCCCGTGAACTGACCCGGCTGGGAGAACTATGTCTCGAAAATGACGTATGGATCATTTCGGATGAGGTGCATTGTGATCTCCTGAGAAAGGGACAAAACCACATACCCTTTCCCACTCTTTTCCCGGACTCGGACAAGATCATCGTGTGCAGCGCGCCGACCAAACCCCATCACCGCGCCGGGAACATGAAGTCGCACCTTCTTATACGCCACCGCGGGATAAGAGACGAATATAAAAACCTCTACAGGGAGATGTTGTCTCCTTTGAGTATCGCCGCAACAAAAGCTGCCTATGAAAAGTGTGAACCCTGGCTGGAAGCCTTAACTTCCTACCTCGATGACAATTTAAAGTCGCTGGAAAGCTGGCTGAAAATACTGCTTCCCGAAGCGGGCTTCAGCATACCCGAAGCTACCTACCTCGCCTGGATAGATTTATCTCCTTACCTGAAATCAATTCCCGACCCCGATCATCCTGCGGCATTTTTTGCCCGGGAGGCAGGTGTTATAGTGGAAGATGAAAACACCTTTGTCGCCAATGGGAAAGGATATATCCGCGTCAACGTGGCTTGTCCGCGGGCGGTACTGGAAACCGGTATTCGCAGGATGGCCGGAATATTAAATAGAGCTGCAACGGACAATATTATTTTTAATCAGGCTAAATAAATTATATATTTGCATCCAAATTAACCGATTAAAGGTTGTCTGTGTTGCATTTGAGTATATACGGGTTTATTCAGCCGGCATTGTCAATGATAGCCGCCCTGATTTTGATGAGCGGCAGCGCAGAAGCGCAATTTATTGTTTCCGGGAAAGTAGTTAGTCAGCAGGACAGCCTTCCCATACCCCATGCGATCCTGTCCGTTCCCGCTTTGTCTCTTTGGGCTGCTACAGATCAACACGGCAATTTCCAGCTAAAAAATGTTCCCCGCGGTGTTTCAGCCCTAACAATCCAATGTCTCGGGTTTGTACCGGTAAAAACAGACCTTTCGGTCCACGCGAATCTGCAAGGGCTGATCTACCGGCTCGCCGAAGATAATCTCTCCCTTGGGGAGGTGACCATCACCGCTAAGCAGGAAAACAAAGACCTCAATACGTCCTTTATAATGGACCGTACCGTCCTGGATCACATGCAGATGATGAATGTTGCCGATGCATCAAGTCTGCTCCCGGGAGGAAAAACCAACACCTCATTACATCTGGCTACCTCAGGTGCTCAGCAAATCTACGTCATCGGAAAACGCGGCGAAATAGGCAACCCTAATTTTGGGGTAGCCATCGAAGTAGATGGTGTACGACTATCAAACAACGCCATCCCCGGAAGTGATCCCACAGGTTCAGACACCAGAAATATAGGTACTTCCCAGGTCGGGAGTATCGAAGTTATTACTGGAATCCCCTCTGTGGAGCACGGCGATGCAACCAACGGCATCGTCCGGATCAATAGCCGGAAAGGTGCTTCCGCATTCGTGCTGGACCTGGTGACCAAACCCAACACGAAACAAATTGCATTGAGCAAAGGCGTTGATCTTGGCGGAGACCGCGGGATATTGAACTTCAACGTTGAACATACCCGCTCCATCTCTGATCTGGCATCCCCTTATACATCCTATACGCGCAACAGCTTGTCCGTCAATTATACCAGATGGTTTGGCAAGAGGCGTGGTGCTCCCCTGGAGCTGAACGCAGGATTGTCAGGGAATATCGGCGGGTATAACGACCGATCCGATCCAGACCGGTTTGTGAACACCTATTCAAAGTACAAGGACAATGTCGCCAGGGGAAATCTCTCTGTCAAATGGCAACTGAACCATCCGCTTATCACCAATATTGAGTTCTCCGGGACATTCAACTATAACGACCAAAAATCAGAGAAAATCAAAAACCTTTCGTCCTCATCCTCTGTTGCGGCTCTGCACGCCATGAAAGAAGGTTATTCTGTAGGCCAGACCTACGAAGAAAACCCCGATGCAGATGTTATGCTTATTCAACCCGGATACTGGCTGGAAAAAAGTTTTACCGACAGCAAACTGCTCAACTATTCGGCGAGAATAAAAGCCAATCATACCGACCGCTGGGGAGATGTAAATCATCGTCTGATGGCCGGAGCTGAGTATACGGGCAGCGGAAACCTCGGCCGCGGCAATTACTATGAAGATATACGGTATGCGCCAACCTGGCGACCACACGATTACCGGGATGTTCCCTTCAGCAATAATTTTGCGGCTTTCCTGGAAGATCGCCTTCAAATGCCTCTTTTTGAAAGGTCTTCGCTGGAGATAATTGCAGGTTTACGATATGAAGCGACCAGCATAAGACGCTCGGTGTATGGCACTGTGAGCAACTTTTCTCCCCGTTTTAATACGGAGTATACCTTCTGGAAAAAGGCGGAACAAATCGTTGAAAATTTAAGTGTAAAAATCGGCTGGGGAAAAACAGTGAAACTCCCTTCGTCTGGTGTATTGTTTCCAGTCGTCAGCTATCGCGACTTACTCACTTTTGCACCCGGAACCACAGCGCAAGGCACTACCTACTATGCATATTACACCAACCCATCTGCTCCGGAGTACAACCCTGACCTTAAATGGCAACAAAATATCCAAAAAGAAATCGGTATCAATACCCGGATAAAAGGAACAGGAATCTTTGTCAGTTTCTCCGAAGACAGGACGACTGACGCATACACATCTGTCACTACCTATTCACCTTTTACTTATAAATTCACTGACCAGACTAATGTCCAGGGTTCAGCCATTCCCGTGAACGACAGGCGCTATGAAGTAGACGGACAAACGGGTATCGTCTCCATCACCGACCTAACAGGAAAACTACCGGCAGAAACGCTCGGCTATAAGGAAATCACCAGATTCAGATCAAATAGTAAACCCGCCAACGAATCACCGACTACCCGCCACAGGTTTCAGTGGATAATAGACTTTAAAAGAATTCCATCTCTTCGCACACAGTTCCGGATAGATGGAAGCTGGTACTGGTACCGGGGCGTAAAGGAAAATATGATTGCCGATATGCCCGTAGCCAACTTAAACATGGCCGACGGCAGTCCTTACAAATTCGTCGGGTTTTATATAGGCTCGTATTCATGGAGCAACGGAAGTATGAGCGAAAAAATCGACGTAAACCTTACGGCTACCACACATATTCCCACTTTACGTTTGATTTTTTCTACACGTATTGAAGGCAGCCTTCGCAACTTCAGCCTTAACCTCTCCGAATACAGCAAAGGAAGCCGCGGCTTTGTACTCGAGAGCAGAGACGGCTACCTTCCTGCCGGAGAGCAGAACGATATATACAAAGGAGACCAGTTCATCGGTGTTTACCCAGAATACTACATCAGTCTGGATGACCTCGGCACAAAGGTACCTTTCGCAGAAAAATTTCTTTGGGCCAGAGATCATGATGTTCCCTTGTATAACGAACTAACTAAGCTGGTAGCAAAAACATATTATAATGACTCGTTCAACCCGGTAAGATCCTCCTCCTATTTTTCCACCAACATGGGCATTACCAAAGAAATAGGAAAGCTGGCTACCGTTACCTTTAACGCCATTAACTTCCTGAACAACCTTGGTCTGGTAAGGAACCTGACGTCGAACCGCACGGGGACGATGTACGGAAATTCAAACATACCTTCATTTTACTACGGGCTTTCACTCCGCCTCAAATGGTAAACACTCAATATAAAATCAATCAAATATCTAATCAGTAAGCAATATGAAAAAAACGATGATCTGGTATCTGAGCATAATGCTGCTCATATTCAGTGCCTGCAAAACCGAAGAAATCGTTCAAACCTACGACGTATCAGTCCAGCTTACCGTTCCCTCGGACTTTACGGGATCACTTAATGAAATCCCCGTTAAACTTGCCTCCGGGTCGGCGGTTTTTGAAGCAGACACTGATGCAGACGGAAAAGCTACATTTACTGTCCCCGTCGGAATCTATGAAGTCACCGCGTCACTTACCCACTCTCAGGGTGGGGCATCTTATATTTTCGGCTGGGCCGCAACCAATATCGCTGTAACCAACCAGTGGGGTACTGCCGCCTATTCAGGTGGATATAGTGGAGGGAAAACGGGTACAGCAGTACTCACACCTCAATCTTCCCGGGCTTCGCAAATCGTGATCAAAGAGCTGTTTGCCGGTGGAACACCAAAAGATGACGGTTCCGGCCCCTGGGTTTATGACAAGTATGTCGTGCTTTACAATAATTCGACCACAACGGCCAACCTGAATAATCTCTGCCTTGGTATGATAGCCCCCTTCAATGCGCAGGCCTCTAACCCACTCTATGGGACGGATGGAAAGCTGGTGTACGAATCTCAAAACTGGACGCCTGCCGTACAGGGATACTGGTACTTTCAACAAAATGTCAGCATAGAACCGGGCAAAGAAATTGTGGTTGCACTCAACAGTGCGGTTAACCATACGACTACATACAGTAAGTCCATCAACTTCGACAACGCCAAATATTATTGCACCTATGACATAGAGGCCTACACCAATGTAACCTACTACGTCAGCCCTGCTGCGTCTATTCCTGTCAACCACTATCTTAAAGCCCAACGTTATGCAAGCGGTAATGCCTGGTCTCTGAGCGTGACGAGTCCGGGCTTCTTTATCTTTGACACAAAAGGAACCACACCCGCCGCTTTTGCGGCCGATGCATCTACGACATTTGTACCATCGCTGGCTTCTTACACCAGCAAAAAAGTCCCCAACGATTGGATCATAGACGGAGTAGAGGGATATCTGATGAACAACGCCAATAATCAAAAACGCTTCACGGCTGCCGTGGATGCCGGTTACGTTTATCATCTGAATAGTATGGGCTACTCCATCTACCGAAACGTAGACAAGGCCGCCACGGAGGGCATAGCTGATAATGCCGGTAAACTGGTATATAATTACAGCCTGGGAACGGTCGCAGTAGGAGGAACAACGGATCCCTCAGGCATAGATGCAGAGGCCTCCATCAAAAAAGGCGCCCGGATCATCTTCAAAGATACAAACAACTCTACGGCCGACTTTCACTTGAGAAGTCAGGCGGCGTTGCGTAATTGACAGCTACCGGACCATGCGGCTTATGGGTGTTTCAAAATACCTGTTTATCATTGTGACTTTGTGCATGGGTAGGGGAATTTCCCCCACCCATGCACAAAGTCATGACACGACTGCTGTTAACGAGGCTTATCTTCTTCAGAGCGACGCGTGGCTGAGTAGTGGCCATGTACTGGGTCTCAAAGCCTACCGGTACCAGAGGATGTCTTACGCAGAGAGCTTCAGCCAGAAAGCGAAGGGCGGGTTCGTTAACTTTTATGAATCGGACAACAGCCTGAACCTCGGCGCTGGTACAGCGTCCGTCAAACGGCTCAATGCAGCTACAGTATTTTCGGGAAAGATCGTTTATCAGCATTTCAACGGGAGGAACATGGGAGTATCCGCCTTTATCAATCCGTATAAAAATCCCCTGGATATTGATGAGTCAGCCGATAGCACCGCAGGGACAAAAAAAATGGATTCCTATCATTTGACTGGAAGCGTCGCCTCTCAGCTCACTCCGCGGTGGACGGTCGGTGCTAAAATAGATTATCAGGCTGCCAATTATGCCAAGACAAAAGATCTTCGTCATCAAAATAAACTACTTGACCTGGAGGGCTATATAGGGGCTTCATACGCCGCCCATACAAATCTAACTCTCGGAGCAGGCTACAATTACGTTCGCAGGATTGAAAGCGTGGGATTCGGCATATACGGAAATAGCGGACGTCAGTACGTTTCCCTCATCAATTTTGGTTCTTTCTTTGGCTTCGTTGAATTGCACGATGATCAGGGATATACTTCGGAAACGCGCCCCATTGTTAATTTCAACCATAGTGCATCGGTCTTTGCCCATTGGAAGCCGGATGGAGGCTTCCAATTATTCAGCGAGTTAAAATACGGAAGTCGCGCCGGATACTTCGGCAAAAAGGGATCGGCACAAATCGTGTATACGGAACACGAAGGGAAATTACTTAGCTATCATGGCGTGGTTTCGCTAAAGAAAACAAATGAACTGCATCACCTGGATATAAACCTCAGTCGACAAACACTCGAAAACATGCAAAATGTCTTTCGCAGGCAAACATCAGCGGGTGGTATTTCGTCTATAGTCTACTTCGGCCAGAACAAAGTGCTCCAACAACAGATCAACGAGGGAGCAGCCACCTACACCTTGCATCTGAAAACCGCACATACTGTTCCACTCTGGACCGTCAAAACAGGAGTTTCCCTCCACTCACGCCGTCAAACCGTTTCCCAATACCCTTTCTACAGAAAACAGGAAATCCATTTTTATTCGTGGCATGCCTCCGCCCAAAGAAGCTTTTTATCGGGTAGAAATATCTTCAGCATTATGCTGGAATCCGGATACGGAAAGGGTAATGGAACTGCCAGAAACGACGGACGCTATGCACCACCCTCTACAAGCCAACCTTCACCGGGCACGAGAGACAACTATCTCTACAGGGAATTCGAATACCTCACAAAGTCCCGCCTATCAGGTGGGATACAAATAGGCTGCAGAAGGCTGCTCCATTCGGGAAGATCTGTTTATCTAAAAACCAACTGTGACTATACCCGCGCTTTCGAGGTGGAATATCTTGCTGATCAGGCATCCGTTCTTACACTTTCAGTGGGATATACTTTTTAAATAACGTATCAAAAAAGGCTCATAATACCTGTATCTTTGCAGTATGAAACGCATGGCTCTCTTATTTTTGCCGCTGTTTATCGGCGGTAGTGCCCTTTGGCACAATGAAGACAAGGATCTACGTCCTCTTTACAGCAAGCCGGTTTCGGAATGGCCCGGGCCGACAATAGATTCCGGGGTGGTCTGGAATGAGTTTTCCTCCCTTCCTAAAACAGACACCAGTTATTTTGCCATGATGGCCCGCCCGCGCATCACGCTTGGAAAAATGCTGTTTTTTGACCCTATACTATCGGGTTCTGACCAGATTTCTTGCAGCTCCTGTCATAATCCTCAGACTTCCTGGGGAGATCACCTTAACGTGCCAGCAGGTCACGATCACCTTGAAGGACCCCGCAATACACCTTCGCTGCTCAATGTGTACGCCCGGAAGTTTATGTTCTGGGACGGAAGGGCCAGTTCTCTTGAAGAGCAGGCCAAAAGCCCTATCGAGGCACATCATGAGATGAATATGGAGGCCGACAAACTGCCGGAAAAACTAAGCCGGTACAAAGGCTATCTTGCCCTTTTCAAAGACGCTTATGGAAACGAAGAGATAACACAGGACAAAATATTCTCGGCACTCGCTGATTTCCAAAGGACCATCACCAGCCGCCGAAGCCGCTTTGACGAATTTCTGGACGGCAAGTATACGGCGTTAAACGACAAAGAGATATTTGGACTGCACCTTTTCCGCACCAAAGCGAGATGCATGAATTGTCATTCAGGCCGGTTTTTTACCGATGAAAACTTCCATAACATCGGGTTAACTTACTACAAACGGAAATATGAAGATCTCGGGCGCTATGTGGTAACCAAAGATCCGGACGATGTCGGTAAATTCCGGACGCCTTCTCTGCGCGATGTCATGAATACAGGTCCGTGGATGCACAATGGACTCTTCGGTATCATGCCGGGCATACTCAACATGTACAACAGCGGAATGCACATGCTCGATCCGAAACCCGAACAAAAAGCCGCTGATCCGATGTATCCCGTAGC
>CAZAVR010000168.1:0-825 GCA_964488435.1 uncultured Cytophagales bacterium
TGGGCTGCGCTTTCTTTGGGCCCCAGTATCGTAACATAAGGATTTGAAGCTGTTTGTAAGAGCGTCAGTCCAATACCGATAGTGAAAAGGCCTGCCAGGAACAGTCCGTAAGAAGCTATGTAAGCTGCCGGTATAAAAATCATCGTTCCTATAGCCATAATCAGAAGGCCCAGCGCCATCCCGTTTTTGAAACCTGTCTTTTTCAGCACCTCGGAAGAAGGAATAGCCATCAGTGTGTAGGAGATGAAAAAAGCGAAGGTCACAAGATAGGAACTTGCGTTATCCAGATCGAATGCTTTTTTAAAGAAAGCAATAAGGGTAGCATTTACCCAGGTGACAAAACCAAATACAAAAAATAGCAATCCTATGATAATAAGAGGGCCGAGGTAGTTATTGTTCTTGCTCATGCGAAAGGTGATTTTAGATTAAATAGTATAGATAGTCAAACAGGGTATCAACTCTGCACGAACTTTTATGAAAGAGAATTGGTTTAAATTTTGCAGCCTGTGGAAACGATCCGGGTTCAAAGCTTCTGCCAAATCGTACATTAGAATAGCGAGTGCTTAGAACAGACGGTGAGTTTCAGGGCATGCAAATTAATGTTAAATAATTTTTATAATAAATTATTTTATTAATTAATTTTTTACGCAGTAAAATGTTCACAATGTTTAGGTGAATATGCCGAAAGTAGGTACATTGCACCTGAGAATCTAAGGGAGCTCGGGTTTATGAAGCTCCGGCCGCTAAGTGTGTTGTGCACAGACTTTGTAACGACATTTAGTGTTGAATTTAATTAATCTGGTGATCTGTTGAAATCAGTTAGAA
>CAZAVR010000168.1:835-1147 GCA_964488435.1 uncultured Cytophagales bacterium
ACAGTTTAATGCTGCCCACAGGCTTAACAATCCGAACTGGACGGCTGAGAAAAATGAACGTGTATACGGGAAGTGTAACAACTCGTTTTTTCACGGTCACAATTATGATTTGTACGTACAGGTAACCGGTGAGGTAGATCCGGATACAGGCTATGTTATTGATATGAAGGTTTTAGGTGAGCTTATCCGTGAGGAGATTGTGGAGAGATTTGATCACAAAAACCTGAATCTGGACACGGAGGAATTCAAAGATCTGAATCCTTCTGCAGAAAATATTGCCATCGTTATATACGATCTGCTGCGTCCCAAATT
>CAZAVR010000168.1:1157-7924 GCA_964488435.1 uncultured Cytophagales bacterium
ACGGAACGGAACTTCGTTGAGTACCCTGCTGAATAGCCGCGACGAGCTGGATAATGAAAATTTATTTGCTTCTATAGAAACACCTCTGAGAGAAGGGGCATTTGATGTAGACGACGAGCTGAAGATTGAATTGATAGAGAGTCATTTCGAGCAGATTCTGAACATACTTGGCCTGGATTTAACGGATGATAGTCTGAAAGACACGGCAGGGAGAGTAGCGAAGATGTATGTGAAGGAGATTTTCAGTGGATTGAATCCAAACAATAAACCTGGTATTACCCTTTTCGAGAATAAGTACAATTATAACCAAATGTTGGTCGAAAAGGATATATCTGTATTTTCCAATTGTGAGCATCATCTGGTACCGATTTACGGAAAAGCACACGTAGCTTACATTTCCTCGGGGAAGGTGATCGGGCTTTCTAAACTGAACCGGATTGTTCAGTATTATGCCAAGCGCCCTCAGGTGCAGGAACGGCTGACAGTGCAGATCGCGCAGGAATTGAAGCAAGTACTCGATACTGAAGATATAGCGGTACTCATCGACGCAAAACACATGTGTGTGAGTATGAGGGGTGTCGAAGATCATGCGAGTTCGACTGTTACTTCTTTTTACGGTGGCAGATTTAAGAACGATGATACCCGCCGGGAATTCCTTGCCTATATAAAATAGATGAACTGATTCAGAGTTCCCCTGTTTTCTGTTAGCCGGGGGTTATGATGATGAGAAGTATTCAAAGAGATTTTTTTTAACATAGTTAGATAAAAAGCGGCAAGTATCTGTAAACGAATAAATTACAGATACTTGCCGCTTTTACTTCATAAAACTCGATACGAATCAGAGTGTCGCGCCTACACGTTCCAGGATTTTCTTGGTAGCTTTGATACCTTCGTATTCCGAAACTTTGTCTCCTTCATATTCGATGCCTATTATACCTTTGAAGCCACTGTCCTTCACGATTTTGAGTATTTTTTTATAGTCTGTTTCTATCACATTGCCGTTGGCATCAAAATCGTAGGATTTGGCACTTACACCTTTTGCATAGGGCATTAGTTCTGCAGTACCTTTGTAGCGGTCATACTCTTCTTCGCACACTCTCCAGTCACCTTGCTTTCTTTTGATGCAGAAATTACCAAAATCAGGGAGGGTGCCTACATTTTTGCTACGCAGCTGTTTCATGATACCCGACAGCCATTGGGCGTTCGAGGAATAGCCTCCGTGATTTTCAACAATAATATGGATGTTGCTTTTGGCAGCAAATTCACCCAGTTTGCCGAGGCCTTCTACAGCTGCAGCGGCGACATCCTGCGCTGATCCTTCTCCGTAGGCATTTACCCTGATTGATTTACATCCCAGGAACTTGGCTGCCTCTACCCATTTGTAGTGGTTTTCGACGGCTTTATTGCGAACGTCAGCCTTCAATTCAGCCAGGCCACCCTCCCCGTCAATCATAATAAGGTGGTTGGTGACGCCATGATCGTTTGCACGACCGAGTAGTTCTTTGAGATAAGCGGTGTCATTGGCCTTATCTTTGAAGAATTGATTCACGTATTCGACTATACTGATTCCAAATTCTTTTTTGGACAAAGCCGGGAAGTCGAGATTGGTTATTTTTTTTGCGTTTAGTTCACGGTGAAGTGACCATTCGGCCAGAGATATTTCAAAAAACATCTTTTTTGCGGGCGACGCCCAGGCCTCAGTGATAAATGGAGCAGCGAGTAATCCTGCACCGGCTTTTTTCAGAAAGTCCCTTCTGGAGTTTACCATGTGTCAATCGTTGATGTTAAAAAAATTTAATAATACGGGAGGAAAGTTATTTAATTTTTTTTGTATCCAATTGATTTATGTAGAGTTTTTGATTTTTAGCCAGGTGAATTGCATCCCATTCGATATCATGTAAAAATGGGGTGCTGCGCACAGGGCAATTTTCCAAACGGCAAAACCCGCAGCAATCAGGCAAACACGGATCTGTGTGCACAAATATCTCTGTCTCGCCGTAATGTGTATTTTTTAGTACATTTTCAAGTTCTATAACGGCTTCATGTGACTGTTGAACAGACCAGTAATATGGAAGAGTGAGGTGGCAGTCAATGTGAAGGTCGGAGCCATACTGCTGTACCCTGACGTTGTGAACGTCGACCCAGTAGTTTTTTTTATTTGCCCTGATGGCCTCCACAACTGCCTCAAGTACCGCAGGTTCCGTTTCGTCCATTAGCCCGGCAACAGATTTCCGAACGAGTTTGAGACCACTTATGGCGATGAACAGCCCAAAAATCAATGAGCTGACTGCATCTATCCATATCCATCCTGTGGCCATAATGAGAAAAATACTGATTATCAGAGCCAATGAGCTGACTGCGTCGGAAAGAAGATGCTTCCCGTCGGCCACCAACGCCAGGGAATTCATTTTCTTGCCTTCTTTCATAAGAAGATATCCCAAGCCGCCGTTTGCGACAGCGGAAAAAGAAACAAACCAGGCACCTGTGGAGAGATTTTCGAGGGGGACAGGACTGAGAAGTCGGTAAATACCCAGGTAAATGATGACAGCCGAGGCCATCACAATCAACGCCCCTTCGAATCCAGCCGAGAAAAACTCTATTTTTCCATGGCCGTAAGGGTGGTTGCTGTCTTTGGGTTGCGCCGCCAGTCGAATGCTGTAAAAAGCGAATCCGCTGGCGAGTACGTTGATTATCGATTCAAACGCGTCGCTCAGAATCGCGTTTGAACTGGTAATGAAATAGGCGATAAACTTTAAAGTGGTAAGGAAGATACTTGCAACAAATGACAGAAGAATCAGCCTTTTTTTCCACTTATTTTGGTTTATTTGCATTGCTGTAAGGAAGTGTATCGAGTGTACAAAGATAGCATAAATATCCGGTACGCGACCTGAAGGTCCATGGGATTAACCCCCTGGTTACTTATTGGAAATATTGTTTTTAATACCTTTATGTCTGAGGAAAATAACTGGAAAACCCTGTCTGTTGAGTCTGTATATGAAAATCCCTGGATCAGGGTGGAGCATAATAAGGTGATTAATCCGGCTGGAAAAGACGGAATTTACGGTGTAGTGAGGTTTAAAAACAAAGCGTTGGGCATTGTTCCGCTGGATAGCGAAGGCTGTATATATCTGGTTGGCCAATTTCGTTATACACTGGAAGCTTACTCCTGGGAACTTCCTGAGGGCGGAGGACCTTTGGACGAGGATCGGTTGTCGGCAGCAAAGAGAGAGCTCAAGGAAGAGACCGGTCTTATAGCCGGCAGCTGGACGGAACTTTCCACGATACATACCTCTAACTCCGCGACTGATGAGGAAGGCTTTTTGTATCTGGCTGAGCATCTGGAGCAGCTCACCAGCGAGCCGGAGGATACCGAAGAGCTCCAGGTCAGACGTATACCTTTGGGAGAGGCGGTCGAGATGGTGATGCGGTCGGAAATCACAGATGCACTGTCTGTCGCCGGTATTCTCATGGTAGCCAGAATTAAGGGTATATAAATGTTGGAGGCTCTTCTATTCGGGTTGGTTACAGGCCTGCTGCTTTCCTGTACTTTTGGTACGGTTTTCTTTTCGCTGATCCAAAGCAGCGTGGACAATGGCTATAGAAGTGGTATCAAAATTGCCTTTGGCGTATTGATATGTGACATTGTGTTCGTTTTTTTTGCTTTGTTTGGGACCGCTCAATTGCCTGATATTCAAAATTTTGACAAATGGATGGCGGGAATTGGTGTGCTTTTTCTTTTTGGGATCGGCCTCGCTAACCTGATCAGAAAAAAACCTCGTCTCGTCTATCCGAAGAGTCGCCTGGGTAACTTTGTTTACTACTTTTCTACAGGCTTTTTGTTAAATGGCCTCAATCCTGTCAATTTTATCGCATGGGCTACGCTTGCTACTTATGTAACTACGACACTTCAGTATGAAATGCCGGAACGTATTCTGTTTTTTTGCGACCAGCGTACTGACTATTTTTTTAACAGAAGCACTTATCGCGGTTTTCGCGCATAAGCTGCAACGGTTTTTTACGGACAAGGTTGCCTTTTACTTCAACAAACTTACTGGGATAGTGTTCATAGGAATTGCCCTCCGACTGCTGTTTACAATCGTACTGGGCAATTCCTGAAAACATTCTGATATTCATTTACTTTATGCTTCCGGTTGGTAGCCTTTTGTTCTGAGGAAGTCGACCCACTCTGCAGCCTGGTTTTTTTTGAGCACCCTGGGGAATTTGTTCTGGCCACCCATTTTGCCTTTCCATTCCATCCAATCGTAAAATACCTGGTTGGGAAGAATGGTGACAAAAATATCTTTCAATGCATGCTCCCTTTCTACCGTATAATCATCATTAAGTTCTTTCAGGTGATTGTCCAGGCTTTCCCGCACCAGGTTCTTGTCGGTTTCAACGTCGCTGCCTATGTACCAATGGTGGGCAAAAAGAGCATCGTGAGATATACCTGTGACTGTGAATTCTTTCACGTTGATACCAAGTGAATCTGACACCAGATCAATCGCCTTGTTCATATTATCGACGGAGAGATGCTCCCCGCAAAGACTAAGGAAATGTTTGGTACGCCCCGTGATGACAATTTCTGCTTTTTGTTTGTTGACAAATCTGACCGTATCGCCGATGAGATACCTCCAGGCTCCGGAGCAGGTGGAAATAAGCAGCGCGTAGTCTTTTCCTTCTTCTACCTGATGAATCATCAGCGTTTCGGGGTTTTCGAGGATACCGCCGTCGGCGTCGAAATTATCGGAAGTGAAGGGTATGAATTCAAAGAAAATGCCATTATTGAGCACCAGGCGCATTCCCCGTGCTTCCGGGCTCGCCTGATAGGCCAGGAATCCTTCTGATGCCAGATAGGTTTCTATATAAATAAGGGGTTTAGCCAATAGTTTGGCGAAGCCTTTTTTATAAGGTTCAAAGGAAACCCCTCCATGCGCAAAAACCTGGAGATTCGGCCAGATTTCATGTATGTTTTCAACCTTATAATGCCGGATTATTTTCTCAATCAGCAACTGCAGCCAGGCAGGGACGCCCACAATAAAGCCGATGTCCCAGTCTTTGGCTTCGAGGGTGATGTCTTCTAGTTTCCTTTCCCAGTTGCGTTCAACCGCGATACGTTTGCCAGGCTTGTAGTAGGGGCGAAACCAGAACGGGATCTGACTTGCAGTTATGCCGCTAAGGTCACCGTCTTGCCGGGTATCGTGCACATTCAGGTCGGTGCTTCCCCCCCAGCATGAGAAATCCCTTTTCGTAGAGATCATCCGGAAGATCCTTGTATTGACCCAGGCTCATGATCAGCCTGATACTGGTACGCTGTATGGCCTTGGACATTTCCTTGGAAATAGGGATCTGCTTGCTGGCGGCTTCCGAAGTCCCTGAACTGAGCGCGAAGTACTTAATTCTTCCCGGCCAGGTTATATTTTTTTCTCCTTCGACGGACCTATACCACCAGTCGTTGTATATTTTATTATAGTCATGTACAGGGACATGTTTTTTGAATTTTCCGTAAAATTCAGCGCCGTCATCGAAGAGGATACTGCTCAGAGCATCTTCAAAATGATAACGTGTACCGAACTCGGTATATCTGGCTTTGGCAAGAAGCTTGGCCAATGTTTTTTTCTGCAGTTTGAGAGCATTAAGTTTCTTCCGATTGGTAACCAGGCTACCAAACTTTATTCCTCTTTTAAGTACACTTCCAATTAAGGACATAGTTCAAGGATAGTTGAGGTTTGTTGTCGAATGACAGCCTTGTACCGGCTGTGTTAGTTGTTAACGAAATGGGGAGAGATTGATTTTATAGTGCCTGTCAGATTTCCCAGGAAGCCAGCGCACTGAACGCTTTATAGGCCGTCAGATCGTACTGGCTTGGAACCACCGAGACGTAGTTATTTTTCAATGCCCATTCGTCCGTGTCTTCCTGCACAGAATCAAGGTTGACAAATTCTCCTGTCATCCAGAAATAGTTTCGCCCGTAAGGATCTTTTCTGATATCAAAACTCTCCTGCCACTTCGCGTGGGCCTGACGGCAGACTCTGATCCCTTTGATGGGCTCCTTCGATTTTGCAGGAAAATTGACGTTCAAAGCCACACCTTTGGGAATGCCATTGGCCAGGGCCTGTTTTACGATATGAAGCAGCGGTTCCCTCACGTGTTCGAAATCCGCTTTTTCATCGTAGTCGCAAAGAGAAAATCCAATGGCCGGAATGCCTTCAATGGCCGCTTCAATGGCTGCGGACATCGTGCCCGAATAAAGAATGCTAATCGAACTGTTGCTGCCGTGATTGATACCACTTACCACCAGGTCGGGTACTTTGTCCTTCAATACATAATGTTTGGCCAGCTTAACGCAGTCTGCGGGCGTACCGGAACATTCGTATTCATCAACGCCTTCAAATATATCGGAAGTGGGGTAAAGCCGCAGTGGCTGACCTATCGTAATCGCGTGGCCCATACCGGACTGGGGACTGTTCGGAGCGACGACGACTACATCGCCCACCAGTTTCATCAAATCAACAAGCGTGCGTATCCCTGCCGATGTAATACCGTCATCATTTGTAACCAGTATCAGTGGTTTTTTTTTTGCACTCATGAACTGCTTTTCGTTATTTTAACTGCAAAATTACATATAATGGCTTCATTAGCAACTTTAGAAGCGAGCCTGAAGGATATTCCCGAGCTGATCCGGATTCAGGAGGTGACCCAATGCGGAAAACAGGAAAGCTGTTCAATGGAAGCAAAACCTACCGGGGATCCGCTATCGGCCAGCAGCA
>CAZAVR010000169.1:0-7920 GCA_964488435.1 uncultured Cytophagales bacterium
CTGCCCGGACGCTGCTTTCCCTTGAGAAACTTAAATAGTCTTATTCATTTTCCATAAAAATCCGTTCTTCGAGGTGATCATTGCCAATTTTCCCTGAGCCGTAAGTTCACTCAATTGTTGCTCGGCCTCTCCCCTGGGCAGACCGGAAAGTTCCGAAAATTCTCTGGCCGTCAGGGAAGAATATGCTCCAAATAAGGCCTCCCAGGTTTTATTGTAATGCTGCTTCTTCGCCTCGGGAAACAAAGTGAGCAAGGCTGTTTCAAAAAACGGGTAGGGCCTGGTGCCATACACCTTTTCGGTTTTGCCCTCCTGATCAGTAAAAAAAAGGGTTGGAAATCCGCGCACACCCCACTCACGGCCCAGCGCGAGATCTTCATCAAAAAGGGCTCTTGCCCCACCTTCGAAGTCATCTTTCAGACGTTCCACATCCAGGCCGGCATTGTTGGCCGCCAATGCCAGGTTTTCCCAGCGCGTGATGTTTCTCTTTCCCAGGAATACCAGTTCTCTGAGCCCTCTGAGGAATTGCACTGCTTTTTTCTGGTCCTGCATCTGGGCAGCCTTGAAAGCAACAGATGGAGGATAGGATGAATCCAGAGGGTCTTCCAGCCATAGGTCTCCGTCGATGGGCATGTCGTAACGTAAACTAACCTCATCCCAATGTGAGGCCACATCCGAAGGCTGGCTTATTCCGCCGCTATTGTAACTCCAGTCAGGAAGCAAGCCGCCCATTCTGTAATCCATTTCAATATTGTGCCCATATTCCAGCTTCAACTTCCTGAGCTGAGGTTCTATTCCCCAGCAGGAGGAGCAAATGGGATCGGTAAAATAAACAATTTTAAGAGGCCTCCTGCCTCCCTGGTATTGGGCCGCGGGGGTTTCGTCCAAACCGGGAATACCGCAGATCCCTTCATCAGGATCGCAAATGAGCGGATGATTAGAATGCGTGTTTTCTGACATATAGATGGCTGATTAGATAAAGTCGAAATAATATAAATTTAACGATTAACCGATACTGTCCCAACAAATGGCACCCCTAAAAAATCCCCAAACCGGGGCTGAGCGTATCCTTATTCTAAATATTCACAAAAATAAACTATCCCTGTGTTCCCACCATCATACCTTACCTACAGGAAACCACTTTCCCCGAGGTAACTAACTTCTGTTGACAAACTCACCTACGATTTTCAATATGTGAAAATGAGAATATGCGAAAATGCTTCTCTTTAACCCGACAGGTTTTCCTATATTTAACAATTCAGCGCATTTCAAGTAACCAACATGAAAAAGGAAGCCAACGTTAACATCGCTGCGGAATGCAGGGCAAATATTACCGCCATTAAAGATGCGATGGAAATACTTTCCGGAAAATGGAAGCTCCATATTCTGGGCACCCTTATGCTTGGCGGAAAACTACGTTTTATGGATCTGCTCAGGGAAATAGATGGGATTGCCGCCAAAATGCTCTCCAAAGAACTTCAGGATATGGAAATCAACCAACTAATCAGCCGAAGCGTACAGAACACCAAACCGGTCACGGTCGAATATGAGATCACCGAATACGGAAAAACACTGAAACCCGTTATTGACGAAATCTCCAAATGGGGTGTCTCCTATCGAAAATCCATTTATAAAAAGTGATTTTATTTTTCCTGGTAGTGATACCAACAAAATAAAATCACTTCGCGGCACAAATAAATGAATTGGTTTCCCCAAAATATTTTATCTTTGTAACTAAGATATTTAGTATAAAAGATAAAATGAAGAAAATATCAATAGCAGGACCAGGCTCTCTTCAAAATTTCAAAGCCGCGAGCAGAGCCTACTCTGACGCCTCTATCCTCATGCACGAGGCGATCGCGAGACGAGCGGGATTGTCAGGCACTGACCACAAATACCTGGGTCTTATTCTTCAGAAAGGCGAACTCACTGCGGGAGAACTGGCTAAACTCACAGGGCTGACCACCGGAGCAGTAACAGGCCTTATAGACCGGCTCGAAAAAAAAGACCTGGTCAAAAGAATATATGCCAGGGAAGACAGGCGAAAAGTCTTTATTAAGCCAAACAGGGAAGTCGCATTAAAGCTCCTCGAACCTCTTTTTGGAGATCTGCAGAAAAAAACCAAGGAATTAATCGCCACCTTTTCCGAACCCGAAATCCTCATCATTGAACGCTACTTTCGTTCGGCAACGGAGGTAATGCATGCGATAACTGAAAATCTCAATTCAGACAAATGAACAAAATGGATACACTCAACGCAACCTATGTTTCCCGGGCAGAACTGTGGCTCCTTGTTGCCACCGCGGCTTATTTCCTGATGAACGGCGCCCAGATTTTCGAGACATTTGTCCTCGTTCCTAAATGGACAGCCCATCCTCCGCAAACGCTCGCATTGCTCACCGATCCAAACGGCACAAGCCTGAAAACCTTCTGGATCGTACTCCATTCCCTTCACGAAGTTATTTTTGTGATTACCATTTATTTCTGCTGGAAGATTGGACCGGTCAGGAACAGTCTGCTCCTACTTTTTGCCCTGCATTTCGCGGTACGTATATGGACATTGCTCTATTTTGCACCTAACATTATCTCCTTTCAGCAAATTCATGCCCAAAACCTATCACCGGTGGATATAGTTCAACGGGTGCATTTGTGGAAGATACTCAACTATGTCCGTGTAGGTGCATTTATTGCCATTTCCGTGGGATTTGTTCGATTATTGGCCGGCACATTTTCCGGCCGTAGCGGCATCACCGGCTGGTGAATATACTGGCTGATATTGCCGCGTATAGTGCATTTCCCCATTTATTCCGTGAAAAACGAGCTGATCTGAACAATGTCAGTACGCCTCGTACTCCTCCCTGGTAATCTCTTCCTGCTCCTCGATGGCTTCCCTCAGGGATTCATCATCGCTCTGAATTTTAAACTCCTTTTCACTACTTCCTTTGGCAAAATAAACAACAGTCTGCCCTACGGACACACGAAAAACCATCTTCGCAGTGTTGCTCAGAAGAAATACTTCTTCTCTTCCAAACCGCTTCAGCAATTCCTCTCTATTCATCTGACATAGCTTTTAATGGTGGGCGCACCAAATCCAGGCGCTTACTGATATAACGTCCGATTCCCCTGGTTCATTTCAGGCAGCTACATTTCTTTTTCAGATCGGTAAACTACGGCAAACGCCACACCTCTCCCTACCAACGTGGACAAATTGTCAATAATATCGGCGCAGATGACTATTTCCCTCTCCTTTTTGTCTATGATGAAAAGCTTTTACAAAGTCATCAAGTGCTTTCTGAGGTAAACTAAGTGTGAGATTGATACCCTTATGTATTAAGTATTACCAAAATATTCGCTCCGGCATTAATCTCCGGCAGACTTCCCTTCATAAATGGGAGAAAAGCAGGCAAAAGCAGTGAATAATTTTTAACCAGAATGGCTCTCCTGACCGGGCGACCTACCTTCGGAGCATTCCAACCAATACCTCTGCATAAGCGCGTACATTTTCCCTGCTGAAGGTAAAATTAGCCCGGCATTGCTCTGAAAAACTGACTCCTGCCAGCCTTCGGCCAAAAAAGTACCAACTGGGATAATAAAGTGATACCCGCATCATCACCATGGCTATAGCCATTCCCTCCATTCCCATCCATACCCCGGGCAAAAGAAATAGCGGAATCACAACCAATTGAAGCATATTCCACTGCAGATTGTACTGAGTCCTACCTTGGGCCGCAGATAAAGACATCACCGGGCTGTTGATCATACGTAGCAAAACAAACAAACTCAACCACCTGGCTACGGGAATTATATCCGCATAACCCTCTCCGTAAAGATGGCTTACGACCCATCCGGAGCAACATAAAAAACAAAAAGTAATCACCATGTTGATAAGTGAATTGATATTGACCAGTCGCAGGTATTTGGACCGGACCGCGTCCGACTGGTGCCTGATATAGGCCAGATATGGTCCGAACACTTTCTGTATAACTGGTCCGGACAGACTCAGCGGCTTTTGCGCGAGCTGTTTGGCCAGACTATATCTTCCCAGAGATTCCAATCCCAGCATTCGTTCGACGAGGAATATATCAAGATTTCCCACCAGCAGACCTACAAAATTGGCAGAAAGATAAAATCCGCCCACTTTGAGAAAATAGCCGGCCTCAGAAACATCAAAACAAAAACCTATGTTCTTTTGCACCAATGCACCTATTGTCAGATAGATCGTGTTCTGCAAAAGGGCGCCCGCAAGCATTCCATACAGAATAGCCCAAATTCCATATCCGTTTACAGCAAAAGCAATAGCAACTGCGGCTGATAGCAATTCAGAGCACACGGAAACCATCGCAATCCGCTTAAAATTCATCCTCTTTTGCTCCAGCGCCAGCTGAACTCTGCCCAATGAGGAAACCAGTAGCACACAGGCGGAGAAAGATAGTATCGACCCCAACTCAAATGTCCCGTAGAACAAAACAATCCAGGGAGCGATGAGCCAAAGCAAAAAGCCGACCAACACTCCCAGAATTATATAAAGCCAGAAAAGTGTAGAACGTTTTGAAAAGGTGAGTTCAGGTAGATGAAGCACCGAAACATGAAGACCAAACTCTGCAGATAATTCTGCGATAGAAAACACCAATGTCACAATAGCCATGGTACCGAAATCAGCCGGCGTCAGATATCGGGTAAGCACATACAGCCGCGCAACTGTAATACCAAGTGTTACCACGAGCTGCATTGTTGCCCATTGTATCCCTGAGACAAAACGTGATACAGGCATAGATTTCTGGTTACAATGAAAATCCTGATATCAATCATTCACGATTCTTTTATGCGACGAATGATGTCCGTAGTGGAAACCCCGCTTGTATAAGGTATAATGGAGATACGGCTATCCGGTAATTCGATGCAATCCTGCCTTTTTACGCCGGCCTCCCTCTCCGAAGAGTACCCGTAAGCATAGACCGCATATCCGCTCCTATCCATAAAATCCAGGGTAATCTCTTTAGGCCCTTCCAGGTGGACTTCGTCCACATATCTGCAGGAACCAACGACCTCTGCGCGATCAGCTTGCGTCATGATCGGATTTCTTTTATAAACGGCCACGCGCTCATCCCCCACCACCTGAACCACCAACCTATCGCCGAGCGCCTTCGCTTCACGGAGGAATCTGACATGACCGGGATGAAACAGGTCACCTACTATTTTCGTGTAGATAATTACTTGCATACATCTTATGTTTTACTTTTTGCCAAAGCGTGTCTTCCGGAAGCTTTATGTTAAAAAAATTTATATAATGAATTAAAGCCGGTCTGTTGTCCCGGCGCAAATGAGTCAGAAACACTACGCGGGCCAAATGCCTGATATCCGGGTTTGACCTGTAGTCGGTTAGTTTCGAATCCAGTATGTAGTGATAAACATGCCTGGGCACCTCCCAGTCGCCGTAGTTTTCGGTCAGGAACAATTCGGGTTTATCCGGAATACGAACCGGCACCTTATAAAACTCGGTTTCCTTCAATGCAAAACTGCTGCGCCGCCTGAATATAGGGCCATCTGTCATCATCGAATAAGTTACCAACTTATCCTCTTCCGACTTAAAAAAAGCCACATCGATAAGAGGAAGACTCCCCAACCTGAATTTCAATTTACAGGGAAAAACGGTTCCGGTGTTTTCGACAATTGAAAAACCAGCCTTTTCAAGGACGGAAATTAATTCTCCTATGTCAGTTTCATCGTAAAAAAAACCGACATCCAGATCTGTGTCCCATGGAATAAATTTGTTTTCACGTACAAAGCCCAATAAAGTCCCGAAAGCAAGAAAAGGTCTGAATCCGGCTTGCTCCGTAGTTTCAAAGAATATACGCATGCCTTCCTGTAGATCTCGTTCCAGTTTTCCGGAGAAGTCTTCTGTTTTCAAGCTTTCTATACGTGGATTTTCTATGAAAAGAAAAATATAACGCTCCATGAGTTTGTCACAAAGCTCATTTTCACCGCGATCCCGGAAATATTCATAAAAAGTAAAATGAAAACCTGTTTTGAAAAAACGATACTCCAGTATGGCCAGATGATACACCAAACGCTTCAAACCGAATACGCGAAAAAGGTCGAATAAGAAAAACAACATTTTCTTAGATAACAACTTCAAAGAAAAATTTCCTTTCACCATTGTCCGAAAATAAGTCTGGATATTCTGACCCGGCTGGCTCCGCAATCAATCGCTTCTTCGAAATCTGCAGAAAATCCCATCTGGCATTCTCTAAGCCCGTGTTTATCTGCCATATCCTTCGCCTTTCGAAAGAATGCAGCCGCTCTACCAAACTTCGGAGGAATGACCATTAATCCTGTCAACCTCACCCCCGCAGCAGTCGCATAGTCCATTAAGTGTGGAATCTCAGCTGCTGGCACTCCGTTTTTTTGTTCCTCCTGACCTATATTGCATTGAACAAAAAACTCCCGCTCCCTCCCAGGATATCGAGCCATGGCAGCCCGAAGGAAATCTACTTCCTTTACCCTGGAAACAGACTCAATAGTATGAAAGAGACGGAAAATTCTGTCGATCTTGTTGGTTTGAAGCTTCCCGAAATAGCTAAGGTGCAAATCAGGGTACGTGTATAGTAAATCTGCATATTTAACTTCTGCCTCCTGAAGATACTTTTCTGCAAAGTGACGATGCCCCAACTCAAGCAGACGTTCAACAGTTTCTTTCGGGATCCCTTCTGTAGCAGCAAATACTTTGCCGCCTCCCACAATGAAGCGGCTGATAACTGGCGCTTCCATAAGCCTGACATAGGCTTCATCAGGTGCTTGGGTAAGTGAGGAAGTTGATAACATTAATGACTAAATTCTAATAGACAACAAACCAGGCAGCGGCCATTCCGTTGAACAGAACGAGCCGGACAAGCTCATCAGGAGGGTTTAGTATCCTGTTATACTTTCAAAGATACTACAAAGATCTAACTTTCTCTTACCTCCCTTTATCGGGTGAAATCAGTGTCCTCCTGCAGCCCTGAAGTAAAAAAATCTTTCATCGGCCCCTACGCATAAAAACAAGATAAATTAAGCCACTGATAAACAAACCTGTGAACCACGCATAGTTATATACCAGGATCAGCCAGGAAGGAAAAGTATCTGGCTGAATGACTTGAATATTCGCAAGAAATCCAGGCAGATTCGGGAGAATCAAAATATTGCCATGGATGCAGGCAATCCGAGTACCTGACCTTTGACTTGGGCACGCTGTGATATGGCATAACGGGTAAAATCCGGAATATTGAGTGATAAAGTTGCCCAAAAGCCTATGGTTCCCGTCAGCGCCGGAAAAAAGAAGGCAAAGAACGCTCCGGTCTCACTAAAACCTGAGGTAAATTTCAGTACATCCCCCCTATCTCCTACAGCATAAAAAGCCCAGATCAACAAAGCAGCAGCCAAAAAGGGCAGTACCCATGCTTTAAATATCAACAACCTCCTTATACTTTCGATGCCACGGTGAATAACGTATACATTCACACCCCAAAATGACAAAAAACACAAAAAAGGAAGTGGCTGCGGAAACAGGCCGGAAGCATCAACAGTTTCCAGCGACGGAATCCAGGCACGTAAAATCTGGTAAAGCGCCATCCCCCCTATCCACGTCTGGATACCAAACCAGCCACAAGCGACTACGGCCCTCAACAAAGCCGGTATATTCGCTCCCTTTATACCAAAGCTGGCCCGTGCAAAAACAGGGAAAGAGATTCCATAACGCGTACCGGCATGTCCGTTGAGCACCATAGGAACGAGAACGATAAGATTCCCCAGAAATATCGTCATTACTGCCTGCCACCAGTTCATACCACCTTCGATAAGTGAACCGGCCATCATATAAGTGGGAATGCAAAGGCTCATACTTATCCAAAGCGCAGCAAAATGGACTGTTCCCCAATTCCTGTCTTT
>CAZAVR010000170.1:0-7890 GCA_964488435.1 uncultured Cytophagales bacterium
TTAAAAAAAGACTGTTTACATTTGTCGAACGAAATACGTTTTTAGTCGACAAGTATTTATGGAAAAAGATGAGATCATTATCCAGGGTATTGTAGAAGCAGCCAAAAAGCTCCTGCAGCAATACGGGTTGAACAAAACCACGATGGAGGATATTGCCAGAGCGGCGGGCAAAGGGAAGAGTACGCTGTATTATTACTTCAAAAGCAAAGACGAGATTTTTGACGCCGTCATCAACCAGGAAATGGACGAGCTTTTTCTTTCCGTCAAAGCGGCGGTAAATAGCCAGGCCAATGCACCCGATATGATGAAGAGTTACATCGTAAGCAAGATTAAGGCCCTGAGAAGTAAAGTTAATCTCTACCGGTTTACACTTGAAGCCGATTTACAGAATGCCCGAATCAATGACTTATTCTCAAAACTAAGAGCCCGCTACGACGAAGAGGAAAAAAAGCTTATCGTCTTCATTTTAAAGTCCGGCGTGGAAAACGGCTTATTCAAAACTGAGATAGAGCCTGAAATTGATGTATTAAGTGAACTTCTGGTAACCTGCGTACGCGGTGTTGAACTGGAAATCGTAACCCAAGACAAACATAAAGTACTCGAAGACAAAGCGGAGATGCTTGTTAACATCCTTACCAAAGGCATTAATAAGTAAATCTCCGACCATCCATTTTACAAGATGCTTTCAACGAGCATTTTTTTAGCTCCAAAAATAGACCAAGAAACGAAAATAGTCTAATAGTGCAATATGAAAACAATGAACTATCTACTGGCTGCCCTGATGATCACGGCTGTCGGATGTACTGAAAGAGAAGAAGCCAAAACGAATACGACGGAGACCGAGGCGAATGTCGAGACGGAAAAGGCGGTAGCGTATAGCGGCGACATTACCTCCATTTATTCCGGAGTGGTAGAGGCACTCAAAACCACTTCTTTAAGTTTTGCGGGTGCCGGTACCGTTACCGAAGTCCTGGTAGGAGAAGGGCAAGGCGTTTCAAAGGGGCAATTACTGGCCCGCATGAATTCAGCTACGGCTCAAAATAGCCATCAATTGGCACTTGCCAGTTTGCAACAGGCAGAAGATGCGTATCGCAGGATGAAGCCGATGAAAGAAAACGGAACATTGCCCGAGATCAAATGGGTCGAAATAGAGACAGGCCTTGCACAGGCAAAGGCGGCGACGGCCATTGCACAAAAGGCGGTCGACGACTGCAGTCTCTACGCCCCTGCCGGAGGCGTGATCGGGAAAAGCAGCATTCAGGCCGGGATGAACATATTTCCCGGAGCATCTGCTCTCGAGTTACTTAACACACAATCGGTTTACGTGAAAATCCCGGTTCCGGAAAACGAAATCAATAGCTTAAAAAAAGGCGTACACGCGCAAATATACATAGCGGCTATTGATCGTAACATGACCGGAACCATCAAAGAAATCGGGGTTTCCGCAGATCCGCTCTCCCATACATATCCGGTAAAACTGCTGGTAGAGAATGGCAAAAAAGAGCTAAGACCCGGTATGATCTGCTCGGTAAAAACCGCCTCCCAAAGCCGGCAAACCGGACTGCTGGTCTCCAATAAAGCGCTCCGGCAAGACGTCGCAAAACAACAGTTCGTCTTTGTGAACGATAGGGGGAAGGCGCGTAAAGTACCTGTAAAAACGGTTGCACTCGTCGACAACAAAGTGCTGGTTCAAGGGGAGCTAAATGAGGGGGCGGAGGTCATTGTCTCCGGCCAGCAAAAACTTATGGAAGCCTCACCTGTAAAAGTCCTCAATTTATAATGGAAAGGAAAAGCGTCAATATCATCGAGCTGGCTATGAAGCACAAGCAGATAGCCATCATTATAACGACGATCCTGGTAGCATTCGGTGTATTCTCTTTGGTCGTCATGCCCAGGAACGAATTCCCTGAATTTACAATTCGTCAAGGATTGATCGTGGGTGCATACCCCGGAGCGACATCAGAACAGGTGGAGGAGCAGCTGACCACGAAGGTTGAAAGTTTTCTTTACGGGTTTGAAGAAGTGAACCGCGAAAAAACCTACTCCATCTCCAAAGAGGGGATGATGATTGTTTTCGTAGAGGTCAATACGAACGTAAAAGATCCGGATGCCTTCTGGGATAAAATAAAATTCGGACTCAGTGAGGTCAAGATGCAGCTGCCGCCACAAGTCGTGGCACTGATGGCCAACAATGATTTCGGCAGTACTTCTGCGATCTTACTAACCGTTCAATCGGATACTAAAGACTATAAAGAACTCGACCGTGAGCTCAAAACCATTGAAACCGAATTGCGGAAAATCAAACAGGTTTCAAAGGTGAAGCATTTCGGATTGACGGGCGAACAGATCACCATTTATCCCGACAAAGATAAACTGGCTCTTTACGGAGTTAAGCCAATAAATATACTGGCGGCAGCCCAATTGGAAGGGGCTGTCCATTATGGGGGAGAGCTTGATAATGGCCAACTGATTACGCCACTCCATATCCCGGCTACCTACCGATCGGAGGAAGATATCCGTAACCAGATCGTTTACGCCGATCCGACCGGGAGCTTGATTCGTGTGAAAGATGTGGCTCGTGTGGTACGCGAATATCCCAAGCCAGATTCCTATATACGAAACAACGGATCCAACAGCCTGCTGATCTCTCTTGAAATGCAGCCCGGCAGCAATATTGTGGATTTTGGAAAAAAGGTAGACCAGTCGCTGGCTGCGCTGGAAGGTAAAATCGCTCCGGATATCCGCGTGGCTAAAATTGCTGACATGCCCGCCGCCGTGGATCATTCCATTTCTCACTTCCTGACCGAGTTTACGATTGCAATTCTGTCGGTAATCATCGTCACAATGCTGCTTCTGCCCTTCCGCGTGGCGGCTGTTGCAGGTGCTACCATCCCGATTTCTATTTTCATAACAGTGGGGGTGCTGTATCTGTTGGGTGTCGAGCTGCATACTGTCTCGTTGGCGGGTTTAATCGTGGTGTTGGGAATGGTGGTCGACAACGCTATCGTGGTATTGGACGGACACATCGAAAAGTTGGATCATGGGGAAAGTCCATGGAATGCCGCCTGGATGAGTGCGAAGGAGCTGTTTGTTCCGGTTTTCTCGGCTACAATGGCGATTATCGCTACGTATGTACCGATGGTGTTCTTCCTGGATGGTATGGTGGGGGATTTTGTGGGATCGCTGCCGGTCACGATCGGGGTTGCTCTCATTGCCTCTTTGCTCATCGCCTGCTTACTGGTTCCGTACATGAGCTATGTTTTCATTAAGAAAGGGATCAGGAAAGAGGAGAATGAACCGCGCAAAAAGTCGCTTCTTGACAGGATGCAAATCGTATACGACCGTACGCTCGAGACGGCATTCAGGCTCCCCCGGATGACTATCGCGGCCGGTGTACTTTCGATCCTGTTGGGCGGGCTGCTGCTGGCGTTCGTACCCAGGCAGCTATTCCCCAAAGTCGACCGGAACCAGTTTGCGGTAGAAATCTATTTACCCGAAGGTGCTACCCTAGAACAAACCGCGTCGGTATCCGACAGCCTGGAAGCACTCCTGATGGCTGACAGCCGTGTGGTCAATGTGGCAGCCTTCGTCGGCACAAGCTCGCCGCGCTTTCATACGACCTATGCACCTAATTTCCCCTCTAAGAATTATGCGCAGCTGGTTGTCAACACGCACACGTCAGATAACGCGCTGCAGCTTCTGGATGAATATGAGGAGCGCTACCGCGATATTTTCCCCAATGCCTATGTACGGATGAAGCAGCTGGATTTGCTGGCTACGACGGCACCCATTGAAATCCGTCTGAGCGGGGATGACCTGGATTCTCTGAAGGCGACCGCGCAACGCATCAAGTGGGTGATGGAACAGAATGAAAATATCATTTGGACCAGAACGGACTACCTGAACCCCAGGCAGGGAGTGCAGGTACAGGTGCAGGATGAGCTGGCCAATAGGTTGGGGCTGACACGCGGCGCGATCGCCACCTCGCTGGCCGTCGGTGTTTCGGGCTTGCCGGTGGGTACGATTTGGGAAGGCGACTATCCGGTTGCTGTAAAGCTGATGAACGAACAGGAGGAACGTGATGATTTCGACGATATCGCTAACCAACATATCACTTCTCCTATGGGCGGCACGCCGGTACCGCTCAGGCAGATAGCCACGCTACGAAACGACTGGAGCGAGGGGCAGATCGTGCGAAGGAACGGGACCCGTACACTTACCTTACGAGCGGATGTAAAGCGCGGCATACTCCCCTATAAGGTGTTGAGCGAGTTGAAAGAGGAGGTGCAAAAACTTGATATAGGAGAAGCCCTGGAGCTGAGCTATGGCGGAGAAGAGGAAAGTGAGGTAGAAAACTACATTCCGCTGGCCAAAGCGTTGCTTGCCGGGGTACTGCTGATTTTTTTCATCATCCTTTTCCAGTTCAAGAAGCCGAAGCTGGTATTGCTGGTCATGATGACTATGCCGCTGAGCTTTTTGGGAGCCGCATTGGGCTTAGTCCTCACCGGCTATCCTTTTGGTTTAACCTCTTTTCTGGGTGTCATGAGCCTGATGGGGATTGTCGTCCGAAACGGGATTATCCTCATCGACTATGCGGAAGAACTGCGTGTTCACCAAGGTATGGCTCTGGCAGATGCAGCGATCGCCGCCGGGAAACGCAGGATGCGCCCGATATTCCTTACGTCGTTTGCGGCCGCGATCGGAGTAGTACCGATGATTGTCAGCGGCTCCACGCTTTGGGGCCCCTTGGGAGCAGTGGTCTGCTTCGGGCTTTTGGTGTCGATGATTCTCACACTCTATATACTTCCGGTAATGTACCGGGAGCTTTTTAAAAACAGCTACGTTTAAAACCATATCTGTCATGATTGTCAATAATAAAGTTGGAATTACGCTCTCAGAAGGTGGTTTTCGGAGAATAGCTCACCTGGGAATCCTGCAATATCTTAAAGAAACGGGCATACCGCTTGATGCAGTTTCCGGAGCAAGCGCGGGGGCCTTGATAGGCGCGTTTACAGCGGAAGGCTACACACCCCTTGAAGTGCTGGCGTTTGCCAAAGAAGAAAAATTTTTCTGCATGCATCCCGGGGAAAACTGCGATATCTATCTCCAGCCCGACGAAATCAATCGGTTCAGCACCTTTGACACCAAAAGGATAGATGAAATCTATGAATTTGGGTACAAGTACGCACAAACATTTGAAAAGGATTTCTTAGCAATCAAGGATAACCAATAGTAACATGAAGATCAGGTTTTGGACATGTCTTTTCTCCTGCATATCGTTGGGGGCACTGGGGCAGTCAGTCCTCACACTCGAAGAAAGCAGAGCGCTTGCATTGAAAAACAACAAAGCCATGCAAAACAGCGCGCTGGAAACAGCAGCCGCCAGGGAAATGAAAAAGAACGCCTACACCATGTACATGCCTAAGGTGAGCGCCAACATCATTGGAATGCAAGCCATCAACCCGGTTTTAGACTACAAAGTCGAAGGGGGTAACCTGCCGGTATACGATGGCAACCCGGTCAATCTCCCGGCAGCAACACAGGTTGCTTATTTTCCAGGAATGGAGTTGAGTATGCTCCAACGCACCGCTGTGGGCGTTATCAATATCGCCCAGCCGGTATATGTAGGAGGAAAGATCCGTGCAGGAAACCAATTGGCATCACTTAATGTGGAAGTCAAAGAAAAGCAGCAGCAGCTTACCGAAAAGGAAATATTACTTAAAACCGAACAGCAATACTGGCAACTGGTCTCGTTGGCTGAGAAGCAAAAAACGCTTGAAAAATATGAACTGCTTCTGGCCGATGTGCGCAAACAGGTAGACGACGGATTTAAAGCCGGACTTCTGATCCGGAACGACGTGTTGAAGGTCCAGATTAAACAAAGCGAGCTGGAAGCTAATAAAAACATGCTCCTGAATGGCAAAAAGCTGGCCACCATGCAGTTTTGCCAGACCGTCGGCTTGCCGTACGATTCTTTGCTGGTAGTCGGCAATTTGACGGAAGCTCAGGCCGCTCCGCAGCACTATTTTATCGAAAGTCAAAATGCTTTGGGGGCCCGGGTGGAGAATGAGCTGCTTGAAAAATCAGTCGATGCAGCGCAATTACAAACATTGATGAAACAAGGCGATTTCAAGCCTACGATAGTAGTCGGACTCGCCGGATACCATTTAAACATGCTCGAAAAAGGAAATTCAAATTTTACCAATGGGATGGCTTATGCCTCCATTTCTATTCCCATATCCGACTTGTGGAATGGTAAGCACAGTATCAAGGAGCATCGATTGAGAGAGCAAATCGCCGAAAACACGCTGAAGGAAACAAAAAGTCTACTCACGATGCAAATTGAAAAGGCTTGGGTTGATCTTAACCAAGCCTGGCAACAGATTCAAATCTGTCAGCAAAGCATTTTACAAGCTGAAGAAAACCTAAAAGTCAGTCAGACCGGATACAATAGCGGAATAGTACCGCTTTCGGACATGCTGGAAGCTCAAGCGCTTATGCAGGAAACAGCCGACAAGCTCATTGAAGTAAAAACGCAATACCGGGTGGCTGTTATGCATTATATGCAGGTAACAGCCAGATGAAAGGAGTCAAATCAGAGGATTCGTGAATAAGGTGTTCGACAACAATCTATACTATCAAAATGGGGTCTATCGAACACCTACCACGATCCCGCTATTCACGCATAACCACCTGAAAATGAAGGAGAAAAACTTACTGATTTTTAAAAAAAAGAGGGATTTCGTGAAGAAATCCCCCAAGGTGGGAGTTGAGGGATTCGAACCCCCGACCCTCTGCTTGTAAGGCAGATGCTCTGAACCAACTGAGCTAAACTCCCTTTATATAATTTACTTATTATCAATTACTTATAAAGAGTGGTGTAATAACCACTCTTTTTGTTTATACCCCTTTCAAGGGTACTTGTGTATCAAATTGTGTATCAAATTTTCATGGCTATTTCACGTCCAACTTTCTCTGTGGTATTAGATACCAGGAGGGAAAAATCTGACCATACATATCCACTCAAACTCAGAGCAACGTATAGCAGGGTGAGAAAATACTATTCTGTTTCTTTGGAAGACCTCACTGAAGAAGAATTCAATAGAATATCTTCTAATTCATTAAAAAACAGCAAGTTAATAAATATAAAGGTAAGAATAAATGAATGTATATACCGTGCAGAGCAGATATGCAAAGAAATGGAGGTATTCACCTTTCCGGAGTTTGAAAAACACTATTTCGGGAAATATGTACCGCCGGTACAGAAGAGTATTTTTAGTACATTTAAAACGTATATAGATATACTGTTCCAGCAAGGTAGTATTTCGACAGCTACCCTTTATACTTGCACACTCAATTCCCTGAGGTCATTTAAGCCAAAATTAAGATTTGAAGATGTGACACCTGTATTTCTTAACCGGTATGAAATATGGATGTTGGGGAATGGAAGGAGCATTACTACTGTTAGTATGTACTTACGTGCTTTGAGAACCATATACAACCAGGCTGTTGAAGAGGGTGTTGTGAATAAAGAATACTACCCATTCAAAAAGGGAAAGTATCAAATACCATCCGGGAGGAATATAAAGAAGGCTCTCACTATCAAAGAGATAGAGAAAATATTCAACTATTCTTGTGTGGAAGGGAGTAGTGAAGAAAAGGCAAGGGATTTGTGGTTGTTCTCCTATTTATGTAATGGTATGAACATGAAAGACATATGCAGGCTGAAATACAAAGATGTTGATGGGGATAAGCTGGTGTACATCCGTTCTAAGACTATTCTTTCCACTAAATCCAACCAGAGGCCCATTATTGTGTATCTGAATGAGCATGCTAAGAAGATTATTCAGAAATGGGGTAAAAAGCCAGAATTGCCTTCTTCCTATGTAT
>CAZAVR010000171.1:0-7859 GCA_964488435.1 uncultured Cytophagales bacterium
CCTTTTTTATGATCCTTTATAAGGAATCGCGATCAGAACTGAAGTGTTCCTTTGAGATATGCTTTTTTCAAAGTAGCTTCCAAGCCGTTCTTGTTAATGGTACGAAGAGCGGAAGTAGAGACTTTCAATGTGACCCACTCTCCTGTAGAAGGTACATAAAATCTTTTTGTTTGTAAATTCGGGTAAAATTTACGCTTGGTCCTATTATTTGCGTGTGATACGTTATTACCCACGCGGGTTCTTTTTCCTGTTATTTGACAAACCTTGGCCATAACTTTCAGTTTTTACTTTTCCAAATGAGGGTGCAAATATCGAAATTTTTTTCAAACATTTAAAAAAATACCTAAGGAAAACTTTTACTTTATTGCTGAAGGACCTGTTTTTTTTAACTTTACAAACACTTTTTTACCAGATACCCTGTAATCATGACGCTCTCTTCCACCTTCCAGACACAAAATCTCTCCCGCTATGCAATGGATCTTGAATGGCAATACGGGGCGCACAATTACAAGCCCATGCCTGTGGTGCTGCATCGTGGAGAAGGTGTTTATCTTTGGGATACGGATGAAAAAAAATACTTTGATTTCCTCTCCGCCTACAGTGCCGTCAGCCAGGGCCATTGCCATCCGAGGATCATCAATGCTTTGATTGCGCAGGCTCAAAAACTGACCCTTACGTCGCGGGCATTCCACAATGATCAGCTCGGTATTTGCGAACGTTTCCTATGCGAGTTTTTCGGTTATGAGAAGGCGCTGATGATGAATTCGGGCGTTGAAGCTGGAGAAACTGCTATAAAACTGACGCGCAAATGGGCTTACAAGGTCAAAAAAGTAGCTCCTGATCAGGCGAAGATCGTCTTTGCAGCGGGTAATTTCTGGGGCCGTACCCTGGGCGCCATCTCTTCCTCTACCGACCCGTCCAGCACTACAGATTTCGGCCCGTTTATGCCAGGTTATATCATCATACCTTACAATGATCTCGACGCCCTGGAAAACATATTGAAAACGCAACCGGAAGTTGCCGGCTTTATGGTGGAACCCATACAGGGAGAAGCCGGTGTGATTATACCTGACGAAGGGTATCTTATGGGGGTGAGAAGACTGTGCGATCAGCATGGAATCCTCTTTATAGCTGATGAGGTTCAGACAGGGATAGGAAGAACGGGAAAACGGCTCGCCTGTGACTGGGAGGGTGTCAAGCCGGATGTACTTGTGCTGGGAAAAGCTTTGTCAGGGGGAGTATTACCTGTCTCGGCTGTCATGGCCAGTGACGAAATCATGCTGACCATCGCACCGGGCGAGCACGGCTCGACATTTGGCGGCAATCCCTTAGCCTGTGCCGTAACCATGGAAGCATTGAAGGTCGTCAGGGAGGAGAATCTGGCACAGAATGCAGAAACCATGGGAGAATATTTCCGGCAACGAATGACAGACATTCAACGTAAAACAAGTATCATCAGACAAGTAAGAGGAAAAGGACTTTTGAACGCCGTAGAAACCGATACTACAGAAGAAAGCCATACAGCGCATAATCTGTGTATGGAAATGCTTGAACGCGGACTGCTATGCAAGCCTACACACGGAAATAAAATTCGCTTTGCCCCTCCCCTTGTCATTAACAGGCAACAAATGCAACAAGCATGCGATATTATTGAAGAAGTTTTCGTCCAACATAAAAACTAATGCCGGCAGGGCTTACAAAAATCATAGCACACCTGCCTGTTCAACAGAAAGTTTTATGAGCAACCGAAATGCGTTATTCCTGCTGATCACGACCGTACTTTTGACCGGTTGCCAGCCGGCACTGCTCCCCCCTACAGAGAGAGAAGTGAACGACTGGATATACACGCGAATGAAGACATATTATTATTGGAGTGAGTCGCTGCCTGCAAAACCCAGCTACGACACGGATCCTGAAACCTTTTTCAGTTCCATTCTGAATACTTTTCATCCCGTCAACAATCCACAGGGTGATCGTTTTTCATGGATTCAAAAAAACGCAGAGGAACTCCGCGCCCAGTTAAAAGGTGAATCCAGAACAACAGGCATGGAGTACCGGATCTTCACAACAGATACCACGGCTTTCGGAGTAGTTGTTTATACCTTGCCAGGTTCACCGGCGGCAGCGAGAGGGATCAGGCGAGGCGATTATTTTACCAGAGTAAACGGGTTGGCGCTCACAGCCAATAACTACAGAGCCTTGTTGGGAGGAAGCGAGACGAAGGAATTCACCATGGCGATACGGGAAGAAGGTAAATTAAAAGAACTACAGGGAACTAAGTCACTAACCCCTGTCGTCTTCCAGGAGGATCCGGTCTTTTTCGATACCCTGTATACGATAGGAGAAAAAAAGACGGGCTACCTGGTTTATCACCAGTTTATCTCAGGCCCCAATGGTGACGCAACCGACCAGTATGACAAAAAACTGGAAGGCATATTCGAAAATTTCAAACAAAGGGGGATTAGTGAACTTATTATTGACCTGAGATACAACGGGGGCGGTCAATTGACCTCCGCCATACAGCTCTCCAGCCTGATTGCCAAAGGAATTAACGATCAGACCACCTTTACCATTCAGGAATACAACAATTATCTTACACCCATCCTCAGAAAACGATACGGTGACGGGTATTTCATTGACCGCTTTAAAAACAAAACGCAGAATGTAGGAAATCTACTCAGCCGTGTGTTTTTCCTCACCTCAGGAAATACTGCTTCTGCAAGTGAGCTGGTCATCAACGGACTTAAACCTTTTATGACTGTCGTGCTTGTGGGCCAGACTACGGTAGGAAAAAACGTGGCATCCACTACAATAGATGATCCAAAAAAGAGATTCAAATGGGGATTGCAACCGATCATTTCCAAATGTTTCAATAGCCGGGGAAATTCCGATTACACAGCTGGATTCCCCCCCGATGTCCTCCGAAGCGAGGGATCCGCTCTTTATCCTTACGGCGACACCAGAGATCCCTTACTGGCCGGTGCATTGAACGTAATAAGCCCTGCTCCGGCCGCCCGTATTTCATCTCAGTCAGATTCAGCGGTGGAGATCTATACTTCGCTTACAAAAAAAGCAGGAGGAAATAATGTTTTTTTAACATTCCATGATAGTCTATAATTTTTCTATAACTTTATAGAAACTTAAACATCTTGCTACTATGGGAATTTTAACGTGGATTCTGGTAGGAATTGTTGCCGGAGCTATTGCCAAATGGATTCATCCCGGGAAAGATCCGGGAGGTTTCTTTGTAACCATTTTAATAGGAATCATCGGTGGAATTATCGGTGGCTATGTCGGGACGCTGCTTGAATTTGGTGACGTCGATGGATTCAACTTTAAAAGTCTGCTCCTCGCCACGCTGGGATCAGTACTGGTACTTTTTATCTACCGGAGAATTAAAACCTAGCAATATCCCGGTCTCTCTTTTCAAACAATAATATTTTGGTTAAGTTTGTGTATACCCTTTTAAAGGAACACGCTTAACCATTTTTTTATGTCCCGGCAGGCCAATGAAACTATTTAACGATACGGTAGTTTGGTTTTTGAAAAGGAGGATGGATCGGATTCAGCGCTTTATGGATGCTCCTATAGAGACCCAGCAAAACGTTTTCTCCGAGCTGATTCATACCGCCCGTTATACTGAATGGGGAATGATGTATAATTACAGCCAGATCAAGTCGATCAAAGACTATACTGAGCAGGTACCCGTATCCACGTATGAAGAATTGTTCCCCTACATAGAACGCGTCCTCAAGGGAGAACCTAATATACTATGGCCTTCAGACATAGAGTGGTTTTCGAAATCATCCGGCACCACCAACGCCAGGAGCAAATACCTTCCCATTTCGCCGGAAGCATTGGAAGATTGCCATTATATGGGCGGCAAGGACATGATGACCCTACTCATCAACAACCATCCGGATACGGAAAATTTTGAGGGGAAAGGCCTTTCCATCGGCGGAACCTTACACGAAAACCCTTACAATCAGGATACGCAGGCAGGAGACATCTCTGCGATTATCATGAACAATCTTCCTGCCTGGGCACAGTTTATGCGCACCCCATCTATTGAGGTGGCGTTAATGGATAAATGGGAAGAAAAGCTGGAAAGAATGTCCGAAACATGCGTAGAGGAAAATGTAACCAGTATCCTTGGCGTACCTACCTGGACCATCGTATTGCTCGACAAAATCATGGAAAAGAAGGGCGTTAATTCCATGCTGGATGTCTGGCCTGAATTCGAAGTATTTGTCCATGGAGCGGTCAATTTCCAGCCTTACCGAGAGCTTTTCAAAACGAAATACTTTCCCTCTGAAAGAGTCAAATACCTTGAAATTTACAATGCGTCGGAAGGCTTCTTTGCGATACAAGACGATTTGAAAAGAGTCGGCGAAATGCTGCTCATGCTGGATTATGGCGTTTTCTATGAGTTCATGCCCATGGAAGAAATGGGGCAGCGTTTTCCGAAAACACTCACACTGGAAGAAGTTGAACTCGACAGGAACTACGCCCTCATCATCTCTACCAATGCAGGACTATGGAGATACATGATAGGCGACACGATCAAATTTACGTCGCTGTATCCTTTCCGCATCAAAGTAAGCGGCCGGACCAAGCATTTTATCAATGCTTTCGGGGAAGAAGTAATCGTAGAAAATGCAGAAGCGGCCATCACAGCAGCATGCGGGCAAACCAATGCACTGGTCAGTAATTTCACAGCCGGACCTGTCTACATGGGAGACGGATCCAGAGGACGCCACGAATGGATTATAGAGTTCTCCCAAAAACCAGAATCTACTGAGCAGTTTCTCCAGGTACTGGACGATACACTCCGAGCCCTCAATTCAGACTATGACGCGAAACGCTACAAAGATATGGCATTGCTCGCTCCCCTTATTCATAGTGTGGAACCGGGTACTTTTTACAACTGGCTGGGTAAAAGGGGCAAGCTGGGAGGGCAAAACAAAGTTCCCAGACTGAGCAATGACCGCGCATTTCTGGATGAGCTCCTTACGATGATCCGTGAAGATAACGCAAAAACAGCTTAATAGTCGTACCACTCAGCCCACAATTGCTGCATTCTCTTTCTGATTTCCTCCTCCCTGGCATTTTTACCGGGAGAATACAATTTCGTACCTTTCAATTCCTCCGGAAGGAAGTTCTGCTTCACGAAATTGCCTTCAAAACTATGTGCATATTTATAGTTCTGTCCATACCCTATTTGTTTCATGAGTTTGGTAGGTGCGTTGCGAAGATGCAGGGGAACGGGAAGATGAGCTGTTTTCTCCGCCAGGGCCAGGGCCTGCCCTATCGCTTCGTAACTTGCATTGCTTTTCGGAGAGGTTGCCAGGTATACAGCTACCTGTGAAAGAATGATTCTGCACTCCGGATAACCGACCGCTTTCACAGCCTGCATACACTCATTCGCCATAATCACGGCTGTAGGATTCGCATTGCCGATATCCTCAGAAGCCAGAATCAGCATTCTCCTGGCTATAAAAACCGGGTCTTCTCCGGCAATGATCATTCGTGCCATCCAGTACAAAGCGCCATTAGGATCACTCCCGCGCAGGGATTTGATAAAAGCGGAGATTACATCATAGTGCTGTTCGCCGGATTTATCATACCTCGCTATATTCTGCTGGGCAATTTCCGTCACCAGTTCGTCGGTAATGGTTATTTTCTTTCGCTCGCCTTCGCCCAGCACAACCATCTCCAGCAGGTTCAACAGCTTCCTGCCGTCTCCTCCCGAAAGCCTGAACAGGGCATCGTATGACTTAATGATTACCTTTTTCTGTTTCAACAACTCATCTTTCTCGAGCGCTCTCTGTACAATCCCTGTCAACTCTTTCTCCCCAAACCCCTCCAGTATATACACCTGACAACGTGACAACAAAGCTGAATTCACTTCAAAAGAAGGATTCTCAGTCGTGGCTCCGATGAGCGTTACCTGCCCCTTCTCTACAGCACCCAAGAGGGCATCCTGCTGGGTTTTGTTGTAACGATGAATTTCATCGATGAAAAGAATCGGAGAAAAAAGCGGGGAAGGCCGCGACAAAACTTCTCTGAGCTCCTTTACTCCGGAATTAATGGCGCTCAGATTATAGAATACACGCTTGGTCGCACGAGCAATGAGAAGCGCAAGGGTGGTTTTCCCAACCCCCGGAGGTCCCCACAAAATCATAGAGGGCACAAGATTCCCTTCTATCGCACGCCTCAACGGTTTGTTCTTCCCCAGAAGATGTTCCTGACCGATGTACTCATCTATCGTATCCGGCCGCAAACGTTCCGCCAGTGGTGTCGTTAAAGGATTCATGGCCTGTTCTGTTTAAACACAGTATTATTCTTACTCCGCTCATTCAGGACGGACCTGAGCACAGCCTCGTATAGCTTACAATTATCCGAAATTCGTTTGATTAAAGCTATTTAAACGATACTTTTGTTATACTCCCAAACCAGGGAATTTCATTTACCAGCCCTTTAAATTATGCACATCTCAGGCAAAAATTTTATAGGTTTCAGTACCTCGGCCAAAAACGCAGACACCTTTCAATCGTACGTTCCTGCGACAGAAACGTACTTACCGGAAACATTTCATCCGGCTACGCCTGAAGAAGTAGAAAATGCTGTATTACTCGCAGAAGCTGCTTTCGACAGCTATGCAGCACTTCCGGGAAAAAAGCGCGCGGAATTTCTGGAGGCCATTGTAAACGAAATCACAGCACTTGGCGATAGCCTTATTGAAAGGGCCCATCAGGAAACCGGCCTGCCCCTCGCGCGGTTGACCGGGGAACGCGCCAGAACCATAAATCAACTTATTCAGTTCGCCGACTTGCTGAGAGAAGGTTCCTGGGTGGAAGCCACCATTGACACAGCCATTCCGGAGCGACAACCTCTGCCCAAACCGGACATCCGGAAAATGCAGGTGCCTATCGGACCCGTGGTAGTTTTTGGTTCAAGTAATTTTCCCTTTGCCTATTCCGTCGCCGGCGTTGATACAGGTCCTGCACTTGCGGCAGGAAATCCGGTCATCGTAAAGGCGCATCCCGCCCACCCCGGTGTAAGTGACCTTACGGCCGGAGCCATTGTCAGAGCTGCTCAAAAAACCGGCATGCCGGAAGGCGTTTTTTCTATGGTATATGACAATGGGCATGAAGTTGGAACCGCGCTTGTCAAGCATCCTCTGGTCAAAGCCGTCGGATTTACGGGATCATACAAAGGTGGAATGGCTCTGCACAAAATGGCACAGGAAAGAGAAGAACCTATTCCGGTATATGCCGAAATGGGAAGTGTAAACCCTGTGGTCCTGCTTCCTTCTGCGATAGAAGAACGGTTGAATGAGCTACCGGGTATGCTCGCCGGATCTGTCAACCTCGGGGCAGGGCAATTTTGCACCAATCCCGGACTGGTTTTTGTTGTTAACTCTCCCTCATTGCCTGAATTTGAAGAAAGTTACCGGCAAAAGATAGAGGCAGCTGCTTCCGCAACCATGCTTACGGAAGGTATTTGTAAAAATTACTACCACCTGCGGGATGAAGCTCTCAGACAAAAGGGCGTTTCTACGCTGGCCCTTTCGGGTGCCTCTTCCGATCTGAAAACCCAGTCTCAAGCTACCGTAGCACGGGTTTCGGCCCAGGATTTCATAACCAATCCGGAATTGCAGGAAGAGGTTTTCGGACCTTTTTCACTTCTGGTGGTCTGTGAAAATACTGACGAATTACTATCCGCTGTTTCCAGACTTAAAGGGCAACTCACCGCCTCAGTATTCGGTACCGCTGAAGAGACAGCCGGATATCCGAAATTACTCCGCGTGCTTTCCAGAATTTCCGGAAGGTTTATTATGAATGGTGTACCGACAG
>CAZAVR010000172.1:0-7836 GCA_964488435.1 uncultured Cytophagales bacterium
GAGCAGCTCTGGCCGATGCACTCTGTATTTCACTCATGATTGTTTTTGGGTTAAATCAGCTATTTAACGTCTGAGAGGTATTTTAATGAATCTTCATGTCGTCAGGTATCGGTCGACCCGGAAGCCTGACCTTTCAAACGGAGCATACCGCGCCATAAGTTACGATCTTCAATATTTCCTCCTTCTTCAATCCGCTATTTACAAATGTATATTAACTTTATTCAATGTCACAACAGACACATCAAAACTCACAATGACTAAAAACGAAAAATAATTCAAAATGGAAAAGCCAATTACAGGAGAAGATGTTGTTGAAGCGGAAAACAAACTTTTTTCGGCTCAGCTTACAAGCAATGTGGACGCGCTCGATCTGCTGTTGCACGACGACTTAATTGCAGTTTCGCCTACAGGAGAAATTGTAACGAAGGAAATGGACTTAGCCTCGCATAGAGCGAAAACAATGATTATTGAAGACGCTTCAACAGAAATTGACGATATTAAAATAATGGGCGACACAGCACTTTCAATCGTGACCATGACAGCAAAAGGTAAAGTGATGGGCACGCCCCTGGAAGGGAAGTTCCGCTATTTTAGAGTCTGGAAACGCTTTGATGGTGCATTGAAAGTGATCGGGGCTAGTTTTATGCAATTGACATAGAATTCTGCAAGACACAGACGTGGATCAGGCACTATAAAATGGTCCGTGGTGAAATAACCGGAAATCCCCTTTTAGATTTTCATATCTTCAGGACGGGAGATAGGCTTTTCCGGAAAATCCTCCGTAAATTCCCTCCCTCAACCATACTGCCGCATCATGCTCAGATTCACTCCCAAAGGCATCTATTGCGTACCGGGCAGGTTTTACATCGACCCTTGGCGACCTGTGGACAGGGCTGTCATCACGCATGGGCATTCCGATCATGCCCGCTGGGGAATGAAAAGTTACCTTTGCCACTATTATACGGTGCCGATACTGAAGAGCCGGATCGGCACCGATATCGCAGTGCAGGGCATCGGCTACAACGAGCCCGTCACCGTCAACGGCGTGAAAGTCTCCCTCCATCCGGCCGGGCATATCATCGGCTCGGCGCAGGTACGGATGGAATACCGCGGAAAAACAGCCGTGGTCTCAGGGGATTACAAGATCCAGGACGACGGCTTGTCTACGCCGTTCGAGGTGGTTGCCTGCGATGAGTTCGTAACAGAAAGCACTTTCGGGCTGCCGATCTATAACTGGCTGACAGTAGCGCAGCAGAACGAGCAGTTGAAGCAATGGGTGCTGAACAACCGTGCAAACGGAAAAACCTCCGTGCTTATCGGTTACTCGCTTGGAAAAGCGCAGCGGATTATGAAAGCCCTGGAAGGCATCGCACCGCTTCATGTACACTATTCCATCGCCCGGCTCAACCAGGCGTATGAAAGTGCAGGTATCAAACTGCCTGATTACCAGGTCGCCGATTTGCGGGAAGATGTCAGGCATCTCGACAGGGAAATTGTGATCCTTCCGCCAGCGCTTTTCGATTCCAACGTGATCCGGAAAATCCCCAACAAGGCAGATGCCATCTGCTCGGGCTGGATGCAGGTGCGGGGCGCCAGGAGATGGCGGAGCGCCGACGCCGGGTTCGCGATCAGCGATCACGCCGACTGGAGCGGGCTGCTGGACGTTATAAGGGCTACGGGTGCCCAAAAGGTATATGTAACGCATGGGCAAACCGCGGTATTTACCAAATACCTCAACGAGACCGGTATCCCCGCAGAAGAGGTCAGAACGGAATTCGGATCTGAAGAGGAGGAGGTGGAAAGCTTATGAATTATGAATTGAATGTACATCAATCAATCACCACACCATCAGGATGAAAGCTTTCGCCAGCCTGGTCAACGCCCTTGACAGCACCAACAAAACCAATCTCAGGATGGAGGCCATCGATCGTTTCCTGACGGAAGCAGACAGCGGTGACAAGCTGTGGTTCCTGGCGCTGTTTACCGGCAAGCGCCCCAAACGGCACGTCGGTACGCCTCTTATGAAGCAATGGGCAATGGAGGTAACGCAGATCCCCGAATGGCTCTTCTTAGAATCGTATGCTGCCGTAGGCGACCTGGGCGAAACCATTTCCCTGATACTTCCGCAGCCGGCGGTTTATACCGAACGCAGCCTGTCAGAATGGATGCAGCTCATCCTCGACCTGAAGGACGCGGCGGAAGGAGAGAAAAAACAGTTTGTTCTGGACGCCTGGAGCAGCCTCCCGTATATGGAGCGCTTTATCTTCAACAAGCTGCTGGGCGGCAGCTTCAGGGTGGGCGTCTCTTCCAAAACCCTCATCAACGCCTTGGCGAAACACTACGGGATGGACGCGAGCGCTGTTGCCCACAGCATCATGGGCGACTGGAAAATGGAGGAAGTCACCTTCGATCAGCTCATATATGGTCACTACACAGACACCCAACTATCGAAGCCCTACCCTTTCTGCCTGGCTTATGCCCTGGAAAAGGAGCCTGAAGAGCTGGGCAGGAAAGATGAATGGCAGGCCGAATACAAATGGGACGGCATCCGCGGACAGCTCATCAAGCGGAACGGCGAGGTCTTTATCTGGTCGCGGGGCGAAGAGCTGGTCACGGAACAGTTTCCCGAAATAAGGGACGACCTGCTGCAATGGAAGGACGATTTTGTTGTTGACGGAGAGTTGCTCGCCTTCAAAGACGGCCGGGTCCTTAATTTCAGCGAGCTTCAAAAGCGGCTGAACCGTAAATCGCTGTCGAAGAAAATGTTGGAGGAAGTGCCGGTAATGGTATTTGCCTATGATCTGCTGGAATGGAACGGCGCAGATTTGCGGGAGTGCCCCCTGAAGGTCAGACGGTCTAAGCTGGAACAGCTCTTTGCCGTTAACCCGTCCCCCGCTTTACAGCTATCGCCCGTTATTACCGCGTCGGACTGGCACGTGCTGAAGGAAACCAGGATGCAGGCACGCGATATCAACAGCGAAGGATTGATGTTGAAGCACCGGGATTCACCCTACCACACAGGCAGGAAAAAGGGCGATTGGTGGAAATGGAAGATCGATCCGCTCAGCATCGATGCGGTGTTGATCTATGCCCAGAAAGGCAGCGGCCGGAGGAGCGGGTATTATACCGACTATACCTTTGCCGTCAGGCAGGGCAACCAGCTGGTCACCATAGCCAAAGCCTACTCCGGACTTACGGATAAGGAAATACAGGAAGTCAGCCGGTTTGTCAACCGTAATGCCCTGGAAAAGTTCGGGCCTGTGCGAACAGTGAAGCCCGAGCTGGTTTTTGAAATCGCTTTTGAAGGCATCGGCTTCAGCAACCGGCACAAGTCAGGTGTCGCGCTGCGCTTTCCGCGCATCGTCCGGTGGAGAAAGGATAAGACGGTCGATGAGATTGACGATATCGAGGAGGTAAAAAAACTAATCAACTGAGGGATAAAATACGGCTGCCTTCGGCTTTTACAAAAATGGAAACTTATATTTCAATCCTAAGGGGCGTCAATGTAGGCGGACAGGCCCAGATCAAAATGGAAGCGCTGAAAAAATCCTATGAAAAGCTCCACTTGGCCAATGTCACCACTTATATACAGAGCGGGAACGTCATTTTCGATGCCGCAGAAACGGATGCCCACTTAATTGAAAACAGGATATGCGGTCAGATCGAAGCGGATTTCGGAATAAAGGTACCTGTCATCGTGCTTAAATCAGCAGCATTGAATAAGATCATCGAAGAAAACCCGTTTACCAAAGATCCCGGGAAAGATCTCACATTCCTTCATGTCACCTTTCTGGCTGAAACACCGAAACAATACGACAAAGAGGGCATTGAAGACAAAAAGCAGGGAGACGAGGAGATCCGTTTCTCCGAAAAGGCGATTTACCTGTATTGCCCGCACGGATACGGCAAAACAAAGCTGAACAACAACTTCCTGGAAAAAAAACTGAAGGTCGGCGCAACCACCAGGAACTGGAAAACCACGCTGGAGCTGCTGCGGCTGGCTATTGCACCAAAATAATGTATCACCCCTCCGGCTACAATCATGACAGCCTTTCGGGCTTTTGATCTTCCGAATAACAATCCATTTACACAAATCCAATCCCGAAGGGATAAAATGATTATAGCTCCGGATTGTTCCCGTTTTCCCTAACCCCGAAGGGGTGACACCCTCAGACACCCCCAATAAGATAATTTCCATTAATCGGGCCATTCAAAGAGATATTTTTCGTTATGTTCGATTTCAAATTTCTCAAGCAAGCCGATATATTCTTCTTTAAACGTCTTTTTTCTATGATGTTCTTCCTGTTTCAGAATGTATTTATATACCCGGTCCAGGTGAGATCGACTATATGAAAAAACCCCATATCCTTCCTGCCATTGAAATTTGTTTTGAGTCCATCCCTTCTCATTAATAAACCTGGATGAATTATTCTTGATATCCCTTACCAAATCCGCAATAAGCACCGAGGGCTTTAATCCAAAGAAGCAATGGACGTGATCACCTACTCCGTTTACGATAATAGATTTCTGCCCTTTCCTTTCGATTATGCCCGAAATGTATTTGAATACATCGTTACGCCATTTCTCATGTAGCAAACATTGCCGGCCTTTTACTGCGAATACAACATGTAGATAGATCTGTGAGTATGTTCCTGCCATTTTTTTATTGTATAGTATTCTATGGCAAGATACGTTTTTTCTTGTATAAATATCACCCCTTGCGGGGTTTTAAATTTACATAAAACCCACCATCCAATTCCGGGGAAATCCCGCCGCAAGGCTGGCATACGGAGTAAAAGCTCTAACTTTGCTCCCGATAACCATCTCATTTCGCGGTGAGCCCCAGTTTACATCTTACAAACGCACATTCAAATCCTATTACCGAAGCAGTTGCCTTGCATTCCGCAAACCTTTGCCGCAACGTGACCGTTTCTCTTCTGCTTCCTGCAGGCTATGCTGATCATACCCGTCAGTTCCCCCTGATCATTTTCCAGGATGGCCAGGATTTCCCCGCCTTAAACCTTTCCGAGACTGTAGCTGCATTGGTCTCAAAGGGCAGTATTCGCCCTGTTATCATCGCCGGGATACACGCAAATGAAAAACGCATATACGAATACGGCATAGCCGCACAGGCCGATTACAAAGGGAGGGGGAACAGGGCCGGCGCCCATACCCGCTTCATCACGGAAGAGCTTCTTCCCTACCTCAAAGCGAATTATCCCCTGCAAAATGCCCCTCATACCATTGCCGGCTTTTCGCTCGGCGGGTTGATGGCGCTTGACATCGCCTGGAACCATCCCGGGTTGTTCTCCCGGACAGGCGTGTTTTCCGGCTCGCTATGGTGGCGTCAGAAGGCGTTTGGAGAAGAATACCTTGATTCAGACCGGATTATGCACCAACAGATTGCCGCAGCTTCCCATAAACCGGGCTTGAAATTCTGGTTTCAAACCGGCGATCGCGACGAAACCTGTGATCGCAACAACGACGGCGTGATAGACTCTATCAGCGACACGCTCGATTGCATCGCGGAGCTGGAAAAAAAAGGGTATCGCTGGAGAGATGATATACAATACCTTGAAATAAAAGGAGGAGAACATAATCCCGCCACCTGGCAAAGGGCAATGCCCGCGTTTTTGAAATGGGCTTTGACCGACCAGGAGTAATTCAGCGACGGGCCCAACCATATTTCACCCGGATTTTCCGGATAACAAAAGACCGATGTATTGAGTAACTTTGGTAAGCTGGTCCAGTGAAGCGATCGAGGAATAGGAGGACAGGCATTTGATAACATCATGCTACCGGAAGCGACGCATCCGGTAGGGAGCCCGTACCCGGTCAGTGTCTCGGCGAGCGCAGAGGTAAAGTGACGCGCGAGCTATCGTCCTTACCCGGTATCCATTCGGGTCCTTCCCGCAATATCCGGATCATCTCTGATTTTAGGCTATCGGGGCCGTCAACTTTGATGTTCTCCAATTTTCCGTTGCGAAGTACTTCGAAGTGCAGCGTGCTGCCGTACATTAAAGTCTCTCTGATAGCATTTTTCAAGTATTCTTCAAAATTTTTCCATCCGTTTACCGGTTGGGGTCCGGTCTTGACTTTATTGGTATCCAGATCGATTACAGCAGTTTTGCCATATCCTACTACGACAAGGTGGTTCAGGTTATTTTTGGTATACTCCGCCGCAGCAAGGTCTCCCAGAACGGACCTGTCTTTCGTCAGCATCACATTTCCGATATTGTTCGGACTTACCTTTTGGGTCAGATACGCTAGCAATGTGAATTCTACGGAATCAGGTGAAGCTGATACGATATCATACACTCCGTTAACATCTGTCGTGCCGATTTTTTCTCCTGATTGAAAAAGTACAACCCCGGAAAGGGGCTTGCGGTTTTGATCCGTCACGATCCCTTTCAGCGACCGCCGCATGCTATCATCTCTCCGGTCAGATCCCTTTCTAGCCGGTTTCTTTTCTATAGTAACCGGTTCGTTTTCTATAGAAGTGGGCCCGGTCATCCAGATTTGTACTACTTCATCGCGAACGACGGCAATGCCCGATGTGTCGTCAGATAAAAGTGCCGAAGCCCTTCCGGTATCAGGAGCGCCCGGAGATCTGAGAAACAAAAAATATCCTGCGGTAAAAAATACTATCGCGGCCCCGGCATACTTCAGAATAGCGATCGGGTACTTTCGTGCAACCCTGCTTTGCAATTGACTGTTTAAGGATCGTAACGCCGTTGGATAGTCCACTCCGCCTTTCCTTAGAAGAAGAAAACCTTCGTAGGCCGCCGACAATAACGGGTTTTCGAGCATCTCTCTTTCAAAGCGATGCTGCTCTTCGGCCGTCATCCTCTCTTCCTGGTATCTCCTGAATTCCTCCAGGTCATATTTCCGGTCACTCTTCTTCATTCTGTTCCAGGCATATTTTCAAATTCCTCTTACCATTTTGTATGTAGCTCTTTACCTTCGAAAGGGCAAATCCTGTTTGTAAGGCTACCTTCCTGTAGCACATATTCTCCAGGTAGAATAGCGCTACACTTTCTTTTTGATGCGCGGGCAGATTCTGCATACATTTTCTCAACTGATCGATTCGCGCGTCGGAAACTGAAAAAACGTGCTCGTCATCACCCATGTTTTCTATTGCCTCCAGGTTTTCGACTACACCCGCCGCTACTTTCTGCCTGATTTTCATCAGGCAGTAATTACGCGCCACACGATACAGCCAGGCCTGGAAATTAACAGGCCGGTGGACAAGCAGTTCGGTGCGCAACTTTTCAAATAGCTCCATTACGCCATCCCGGGCTTCTTCCTACGTACTGAAATATTGATAGCAAACGGCAAACAACAGCTCCATATAAGGTTGGTAAATCCTGGCCAGGATACCGAGATCGCCGGACTCCTGATATGCTTCAATCAAATCATTTTCCTGATAGCGTTCTCCGAAAAGCTGTTTTAAAAATTTCAAGCCGACCCTGTTTTAACAACTGCAAAGCATCAGTTCATTCCTAAGATGCAAACAACAGCAGGATTCCATAAAATTTTTTGAAAATTTTTATGGAAACAGACATTCACACGCATCTACAGTAAATAACCAAACATTTTTAACTATGAAAGTGCTTATTTTTTTGTTCCTGTTGTCTGTCGCTTCTGAAAATATACAGGCGCAGCGGGTTGTTACCGGGAAAGTCGTCGATATCGGAAACCGCAGGCTTACGGGAGTTTCGATAACGCTAAAAGGAACTGACATGAAGACCGCAACGGACTCTAACGGGAATTTCCGTGTCGAATTGGCGTCTGCCGACAGCCTTCTTATTTTTTCCTCTATTGGCTACCATACTG